>NZ_JBAKHL010000035.1:0-69357 GCF_036902715.1 Micromonospora sp. CPCC 205546 | reverse complement strand
CCCCACGGGCGCCGGCGGCGCGATGCCGTGCGGCCCGGCCTGCGGCGCGGGCGCGGTTCCCGGCGCGGCGGGCGGCGCGGGCGCGGGGCCGGTGGGCACGCTGGACGCCGGGATGCCGATGGCCTGGCCGAGCTGGTCGAGGCGTTGCCCCTGCGCGGTGAGCCGGTGCTGGAGGTAGTCCGCGGCGGCGTGCAGGTTGCGTCGCCGGTCGGCGTCGGCGGCGGCACCGCGCTCGCCGGCGCGCCGCCGCTCGGCGAGTTGCCGGGCCAGCGCCGCGTACTCGTCGAAGGTGGACACGCCCTCAGTCCTCCCCGTCCGGGCCGTGCCCGTCGCGGGCGAACGGCACGATGAGCCGGGTGCGCTGGTCGTGCCGGTCGACCAGGAGTGCCCGGTCGGGCCGGGGCGCGTACGCGAGGTCGTGCACGCCGAGGTGCAGCCCCAGCTCGGTGCCGGGCACGTTCAGTGCGACCAGGCAGGCGACGTCGTCGCGGTTGTGGGCGCCGCCCAGGTCGTCGGCGAGCCGGCGCAGCCCGCGCCACCAGCCGAGCAGGTGCACCCCCCGCCCCGGTCCCTGCCGCAGGACCGTGCGCAGGTCGTCGTGACCGGAGCGGAACGTCTCCGGATCCGTGGCCGCGAGCACCCCGCTGGCGGCGTCGACGCCGAAGACGACGAGATAGGTGCGGCCGGAAGCCGGGGCGGTGCCGCCCGCCCCGAGGCCCCCGGGCTCGTCAGGGGCGGACAGCGCGGCGGCGAGGGTGCCGACGTGCCGACGCAGCCCGGTCGCGTCGAGGCGCTCGAGGGGGTGGCCGGCGGCGGCCAGGATCGCGGCGGTGTCGTCGGCGGCGGGCTCGGCGGCGGTGACCAGCGGGGCGAGCAGGAACCGGGCGCCGCCCGGGGCGTGCTGCCGGGCGAGGCTCAGGGTGGCCGCGCGCAGCACCTCCGCGCCGGTGACCGGGGTGCCGACCACGGCCAGGTGCCGACCGGGGGACGCGTCCATCATGAACAGCGCGGAGGTGCCCTCGACGTCGACCGTCCGCCCGACCAGGGCCAGCGGGCGGCGCCCGCCCGGACGCAGCCCGGCGAAGGTGGGGTCGTCCTCGACGTGGGCGGCCTCGTAGCCCCGGAAGACGGACGGGGGGCGGGTGCCCGCCGCTCGGGCCTGCCACAACTCGTGGCGCAGGCCGGCCAGCTCCCCGGCGGCGGCATGCGCGTCGGGGAAGCGGACGACGGTGTCGGCGCCGACCGCGCCGGCCGCGGTGTTGAGCACGGCCGAGCCGACCGGCAGGGTCTGGGCGGCCTCGTTCAGCGGGTCGAGCACCCCGCCGCCACCGGGCAGGGCCACCCGCAGCGCGAACTGGCCGAAGATCGCCTCGGCCCGGCCGTAGAGCGCCTCGACGCCGGTCATGCTCTGGCTGGCCAGCACGAGGTGCACGCCGTACGAGCGGCCCTTGCGGGCCAGCTCCTCCAGCAGGTCGACGGACTCGCGGGCCAGCGCGTCGTTGCCGGCGAGGAGCACGTGGAACTCGTCGATCACCGCCACGATGCGGGGCACCGGGGTGTCGCGGGGCAGGTCGGCGAGCTTGGTGACGCCGTGCCGCTTGAGGGTGGTGGCCCGCCGCGACAGCTCGCGGCGCAGCTCGCGCAGCACGGCGACGCCGTACTCCCGGTCGGACTCGATGCCGACCGCCCGCGCGTGCGGCAGCCAGGACGGGTCGCGCGGGGTGGGCACGAACTCGGTGAAGCTCACGCCCTCCTTGAAGTCGAGCAGGTAGAGCTGGAGCTCGGCCGGCGAGTAGCGGGCGGCCAGCCCGTAGAGGACGTCGAGCAGGAAGACGGTCTTGCCGGCGCCGGTGCGCCCGCCGACCAGCCAGTGCGGGGTGGCGTCGTCGAAGGCGACGGTGACCCGGTCCCGACCGGCCCGGCCGACCACGGTGCGCAGCCCGTTGCCCGCCGACTCGGCCCACCGCCGCTCCGGCAGCAACTCGGCGAAGCCCACCGCGTCGCTGCGCCGGGCGGCGGCGCCGAGGTGCGCGGCGAGCGCGGCCACCGACGCCGCCGGCGGGTCGCCGTCGAGCAGCACGGGGACGGCCAGGCCGGTGCCGTCGTGGCTGAACGGGGCTCCGGGCGGGTCGCCGACGTGGGCGTACCGCTCGGTCAGCCGGATCGTGGTGGTGGCGCCGAGCTGCGGTGCCGGCTCGGGCGACGCGGCCGTGGGCCGGCCCGCGGCCAGCACGCAGACGGCGGCGGCCGGCCCGGCGTGGGTGAGCGCGGCGAGCCGGGCGGCCTCGCGCGGCGGCGGGGCCGACGCGGCGACGATCAGCAGCAGCTCCTGGTCGGGGTGCTCGGCGTGGCGGGCGGTGCGGGCGTGCCGCTCGGCGGCGTCGAGCAGGGCGGTCACCTCGGCCTCGCCGGTGGCCGGCGGGTCGAGCACGCCGGCGTCGACGAGCGGGCGCAGCGGCCCGAAGGTGGCGCCGAGCGCGGCGGTGTCGATGCCGGCGACCCGGACGCCGCCGGTCGGGGCCGTGGCGAGCAGCCGCAGCACGAGCGCCCGCAGCAGGCCGGCGACGCGGGGGTCGCGGGCGTCCGCGTCGACGGCGAGGTGGTGACCGCCACCCAGCGGTACGAGGACGGGGAAGGCGCCGTCGGCGGTGGACGCCTCGCCGACGCGGACGGGCACGGGCGCGGCGGACACGGGAGTGGCCCCGGGGGTCGGGGTGGCGAGCGCGCCGCCGAGTGCCGCGAGCCGGGTGACCAGCTCGGGCGCGCCGGCCGGGGTGAACTGGGGCACCTGCCCGGCGAGCGCCCGGCGGGCGGTGTCGAGGTGGGCCCGGGCCGCCCGGTGCGCCGCGACCGCCTGCCCGTACGCCGACGCGAGCCTGCCCACCCTCTGCTCCCGTCGCCGTCGCCCCGCCTGATCTCCAAGGACCCTAACGGACACCGGCGACACCGGACAGTGGCGAGGCGGGCGCGTCGGGCGGACACGCCGGTGGGCTGACCGTCCACCGTGGCGCGACGAAGGGTCCCGTCCCATCCGGGCAGCGGTGGGACGGGACCCTCCGGTCAGTCGGTGCGGTCAGCCGGTGACGGCGTTGAGCGCGGGCAGGTAGCCGTGGCGGTAGCCGTCGGCGTCCGGGTGGTACGCCTCGATGACGCCGCTGACGTCGCGGATCCACGGGTCGGCCGCGCAGACCCCGTGCCCGGCGAAGTACGGCCGGGTGTCGGCGAACGTGGCGCCGGCCGCGGCGGCCCGGCCGGAGATGACGGTGGCGAGCACGTCGGCGGCCTCGTTGAGGATGGTCCGCTTGTAGGTGCTCATCGCCAGCAGCCCGCAGGAGCCGGTCTCGAACAGCCGCGGGTAGCCGAGCACGATCAGTCGCGCGTTCGGCGCCCGGTTGCGGATGGCCGCGTAGGTCGCGTCCAGCCGGCCCGGCAGCGTCGTGGTGGCGAACGCCTTGGACTCGTTGACGGCGTTGGTGCAGCTCGACGTGCTGCCGAAGCGGCAACTGGTGATCACGTCGGCGAAGCCGGCGTCGTTGCCGCCGATGGTGATGGTGACCAGGGTGGTGCTGGCGCTCAGCGAGCCGACCTGGTTGTTGATGACGTCGGAGGTGACGGCGCCGCCGCAGGCAGGGAACGCGAAGCTGGTGACCGCGTTGGCGGCGGCCCACAGCGGGGCGTACGACTTCTGGCTGCGCAGGCAGCTCGACAGGTCGTACGGGCCGGCGCCGACGCCGGAGGAGTAGGAGTCGCCGAGGGCCACGTAGTTGACGGCGGCGGCGGCCTGCGCGGTGCCGGGGGCGAGCACCGCGCCGAGGGCCGCGGTGGACAGGGCGACCAGCGCGGCGAGGGCGCGGGCCAGCGGGCGTTGGGGCATGGGGGACCTCCACGGGACAGGGGGTGGTGGGCCCGGTGACCGCGCGCGTGGCCAGGGACGGGTGCTGGTTACCAGACGGTAATGCTATCGAAACATTCGAATCAATGGAATGGGTGGGATCGGGCGACGGGGCCGACACGTCGACAATTGTCGATTAAGTTGGCCGGTGCGTACACCCCCGACGGAGGGAGTCCACCCCGTGCGACGCGCTCTCACGGCGGCCATCGCCGCCCTGGCCGTCACCACCGCCGGCGGCCTGGTCGCCGGCACCCCCGGCCAGGCCGCCCCACCGGCCCTGGGCCGACCCGTGCCCGCCGCCGCACCGCAACCCGGCGGCCCCGGCCTGGGCGACAGCTACTTCCCCGACCACGGCAACGGCGGCTACGACGTCGCGCACTACGACGTCCGGCTGCGCTACGACCCGGCGACCGACCTGCTCACCGGCACCACCACCATCCTGGCCCGGGCCACCCGCGACCTGTCCCGGTTCAACCTCGACTTCCTGCTCGACGTCGAATCGGTACGGGTCGACGGCTGGCAGGCCACCGCCACCCGGGAGGGCGTGCACGAGCTGGTGGTCACGCCGCGCCGCGCGATCACGGCCGGCCAGCAGCTCACCATCGTGGTGCGCTACTCGGGCGTGCCGTCGGAGACGCTGGTCGGCGGCTACACCGGCTGGACCCGCACCGCCGACGGGGCGATGGTGGTGAACCAGCCGGAGTCGGCCTGGTGGTGGTTCCCCAGCAACGACCACCCGCTGGACAAGGCGACCTTCGACGTCTCCGTCTCGGTGCCGACCGGCCTCGAGGTGATCAGCAACGGCGTCCAGCCGCGCCCGCCGCTGCCCGAGGCCGGCAACCGCACCCGGTGGAACTGGCGGACCACCTCACCGACCGCCACCTACCTGTCGTTCCTCGCCATCGGCCAGTACGACATCGTCACCGGCACCGCGCCGAACGGGCAGCCGGTGGTGAACGCGTACAGCACCAGCCTCGGTGAGCTGGGGCCGGCCGCGCGGGCCAGCATCGAGCGCACGGCCGAGGTCGTCGAGTGGTGCAGCGGGCTCTTCGGGCCGTACCCCTTCGAGGCGCAGGGAGGCGTGGCCGGGCCGGTCGACGGCATCGGCTTCGCCCTGGAGACGCAGACCCGTTCGGTCTACGGGCCGGCCTTCTGGCGCCGGGGCGCCAACACCTACGTGGTGGTGCACGAGAACGCCCACCAGTGGTTCGGCAACTCGGTCTCGCTGGCCGACTGGAGCGACATCTGGCTCAACGAGGGCCTCGCCTCCTACGCCGAGTGGCTCTGGTCGGAGGAGCAGGGCGAGGGCACCACGCAGGAACTCTTCGACTTCACGTACGCCAGCTATCCGGCCGACGACGAGTTCTGGCAGGTGCCGCCGGGCGCGCCGGGCCCGGGCAGGATCTTCGACGCGGCGGTCTACGACCGTGGCGCGATGACGGTGCACCAGCTCCGGCTGGCCATCGGCGACGAGGCGTTCTCGAAGCTCCTGCCGGCCTGGACGGCCGCGCACCGGCACGGCAACGCCACCACCGCCCAGTTCCAGGCCCTGGCCGAACGGATCTCCGGCCTGGACCTGGACGACTTCTTCACGACCTGGCTGCTCACCCCCGGCCGCCCGGACGTGCCCGGCACGGCCCGCAAGGCCGGCCCGCCGGCCGAACCGAGGTCCTGGACCAGGCTCCGCGAGTCGCACCGGCTCCTGACCCGCTGAGCGGGTGCGGGTGTCCGCCGACTCACGGGCGGGCACCCGCGCCCGGTGCGCCGGAGGCGGACCGTGCACGCGCCGGGCGGGATGCCTCCGTCGGCCACGTCGATGGCGGCGCGCACGATGCGGTCCACGGACAGGTCGGTCGACGCTGTCGAGGTGATGTCGTAGACGATTCACCCGCCGTCCACGGGACGGACGCCACCCGCCGTCCACGTGACGGACGCCGACCAACCCCGAGCGGCGCCCACCCAGGGTGTGCACGGCGTAGCCGAAGCCCTGATCCGTCTACGACATCAGCTCGACAGCGCGGACACCGGACAACCGGCAGGGCGTCGGGCGCCAGCAAGGCCGGCGACAGGCCCGCCCGGGACAGGCCGGGATCACCGGTCAGCGTGCGGCCAGGGGCTGGCGGGCCGGGTCCACCGGGGCGGGCAGGGCACCCGTCCCGCCCAGGTGGGCGTGGATGGCGGCGGCCGCGGCCCGACCCTCGGCGATCGCCCAGACGATCAGCGAGGCGCCCCGGTGCATGTCGCCGGCGACGAAGACGCCGTCGGTGCCGGTCTGCCAGTCGGGCCGGGCGTCGATCGCGCCGCGCGCGTTGCGGCCGACCCCGAGCTGGTCGAGCAGCGGCTGCTCCTCGGTGCCCTCGAAGCCGATCGCCAGCAGCACCAGGTCGGCCGGCAGCTCCCGCTCCGAGCCGGGCAGCGGGGTCACGATGCGCCGCCCGTCGCGCTTCTCCACCGTCACCTCGGCGATCCGCACCGCCCGCACCTGGCCGGTGCCGTCGTCGACGAACTCCTGCACCGCGACGGCGAAGACCCGCTCGCCGCCCTCCTCGTGCGCCGGGTAGCTGCGCAACAGCCACGGCCACGTCGGCCACGGGTCCCGGGCCTCGTCCCGGGCCTGCGGCGGCTGCGGGTAGAGGTCCAACTGGTGCACGCCGGCCGCGCCCTGGCGGTGCGCCACGCCCAGGCAGTCCGCCGCCGTGTCGCCGCCACCGATGATCACGATGTGCTTGCCGGCCGCGTCGATCGGGCTGCCGTCGGGCAGCACCGCCGTCTCCGGCCGGCCGCCCGCCGCCGCGGCGACCACCCGGTTGGCCGCGACGAGGTGGTCCATCGCCTGGTGCACGCCGCGCAGCCCGCGACCCCGGGTCTCCGGGGTGTCCCGGCCCTTGAGTGCGCCGCAGGCGAGCAGCACGGCGTCGTGCTCGGCGCGCAACTGCGCGGCGGTGACGTCGACGCCGACGTCCACCCCGGTGCGGAAGCGCACGCCCTCGGCGGTGAGCTGGGCCACGCGCCGGTCGATGTGGACCTTCTCCAGCTTGAAGTCCGGGATGCCGTAGCGCAGCAGGCCGCCGATCGCGTCGTCGCGCTCGTACACCGTCACGGCGTGACCGGCGCGGGCGAGCTGCTGCGCGGCGGCGAGGCCGGCGGGCCCGGAGCCGACCACGGCGACCGACCGGCCGGTCGGCGCCGACGCCGGGCGCGGCGACAGGCCGTCCCGCGCCACGGCCGCGTCGACGATCTCCACCTCGACCTGCTTGATGGTGACCGGCTCGCCCCCGCCCATGCCGAGCACGCAGGCCGCCTCGCAGGGCGCCGGGCAGAGCCGGCCGGTGAACTCGGGGAAGTTGTTGGTGGCGTGCAGCGAGTCCACCGCGGCGTCCCAGTTGCCGGTGCGGACCAGGTCGTTCCAGTCCGGGATGCGGTTGCCCAGCGGGCAGCCGTCGTGGCAGAACGGGATGCCGCAGTCCATGCAGCGGGTCGCCTGCTCGCGGATCAGCTCCTCGCCGGCGGGCGGGTACACCTCGCGCCAGTCGCTGATCCGCACCGGCACCGGACGGCGCGCGGGCAGCCGCCGGTCGTAGCGAAGGAAACCGTTCGGGTCAGGCACGAGCCACCTCCTGGACCGTCACCCGCGGGGCGGGCAGGGTCGGCACGGACTTCGCGGCGGGCGCGGAGAGCGCGCTCATCACCGCGTCGTCGACGTCGCGGCCGGCGGCTTCGGCGGCCCGCATGATCTCCAGCACCCGGCGGTAGTCGCGGGGCACCACGGCGGTGAACTCGGCCACCGCCTCCGGCCAACGCTTGAGCAGTCCCTCGGCGACCGCCGAGTCGGTCTCGGCGAAGTGCCGCTGCACCAGCTCGTGCAGCACCGCCTGCTCCTCCTCGGACAGCGGCGCCAGGTCGACCAGCTCCGCGTTCACCCGCCGGCGGTCCAGCCGGTGCACGAAGGCCGTGCCGCCGGACATGCCGGCGGCGAAGTTGCGGCCGGTCGGGCCCAGCACCACCACGGTCCCGCCGGTCATGTACTCGCAGCCGTGGTCGCCCACGCCCTCGACCACGGTCACCGCGCCGGAGTTGCGCACGGCGAACCGCTCCCCCACCCGGCCGCGCAGGAACAGCTCGCCCGCGGTGGCGCCGTAGAGGATGGTGTTGCCGGCGATGGTCTGGTCCTCGGCCCGCTGCCCGGGCTCGGCGTCTCCGTCGAGGAACGGGGCGGCGGCGTCCGGCCGCACGACGAGCCGGCCGCCGGAGAGGCCCTTGCCCACGTAGTCGTTGGCGTCGCCGTGCAGCCGCAGGGTGACCCCGCGCGGCAGGAACGCGCCGAACGACTGGCCGGCGGTGCCGCGCAGGGTGAACTCGATCGTGTCGGCGGGCAGGCCGGCCCCGCCGAAGCGGCGGGTGACCTCGCCACCGAGCATCGCGCCGACGCTGCGGTGCTCGTTGCGCACCGCCACCTCCACCCGCACCGGCGTACCGTCGCGCAGCGCCGGGGCGGCCAGGGCGATCAGCTCGTTGTCCAGCGCCAGCTCCAGGCCGTGGTCCTGGGCGCGCACCCCCCGGCGTACGGCCCCGGCCGGAAGCTCCGGCAGGTGCAGCACGGGCGCCAGGTCCAGCCCGCCGGCCTTCCAGTGCGCGATCGCCGGGGCGACGTCGAGCAGCTCGGCCTGCCCGATGGCCTCCTCGATCGACCGCAGGCCCAGCTCGGCCAGGTAGCCGCGGACCTCCTCGGCGAGGAACAGGAAGAAGTTCTCCACGAACTCGGGCCGGCCGGTGAAGCGTTCCCGCAACACCGGGTTCTGGGTGGCGATGCCGACCGGACAGGTGTCCAGGTGGCAGACGCGCATCATGACGCAGCCCTCGACGATCAGCGGCGCGGTGGCGAAGCCGAACTCCTCGGCGCCCAGCAGCGCCGCGACCAGCACGTCCCGGCCGGTCTTGAGCTGACCGTCGACCTGCACGGTGACGCGGTCGCGCAGCTTGTTGAGCAGCAGCGTCTGCTGCGCCTCGGCCAGCCCCAGCTCCCAGGGCGTGCCGGCGTGCTTGAGCGAGTTCAGCGGGGACGCGCCGGTGCCGCCGTCGTGGCCGGAGATCAGGATGACGTCGGCCTTGAGCTTGGCGACACCCGCCGCCACGGTGCCGACGCCGACCTCGCTGACCAGCTTGACGTGCACCCGCGCGGACGGGTTGACGCACTTGAGGTCGTGCACGAGCTGCGCGAGGTCCTCGATGGAGTAGATGTCGTGGTGCGGCGGCGGGGAGATCAGGCCGACGCCCGGGGTGGCGTGGCGGGTACGGGCGATCCACGGCCAGACCTTGTTGCCGGGCAGCTGCCCGCCCTCGCCGGGCTTGGCGCCCTGGGCCATCTTGATCTGCAGGTCGTCGGCGTTGACCAGGTATTCGCTGGTCACCCCGAACCGGCCGCTGGCGATCTGCTTCACCGCCGAGCGGCGCGCCGGGTCGTGCAGCCGCTCGACGTCCTCGCCGCCTTCGCCGGTGTTGGACTTGCCGCCGAGCCGGTTCATCGCGATCGCCAGGGTCTCGTGCGCCTCCGCCGAGATCGACCCGTACGACATGGCGCCGGTGGCGAACCGCTTGACGATCTCGGTGGCCGGCTCGACCTCGTCGAGGGGCACCGGGGGCCGCACGCCCGTACGCAGGGTGAACAGGCCGCGCAGCGAGCCGGCCTTCGCGGCCAGCTCGTCGACCTTGGCGGTGTACTGCCGGAAGACGTCGTACTGGCGGCTGCGGGTGGCGTGCTGGAGCAGGAAGACCGTCTCCGGGTTGAACAGGTGCAGCTCGCCCTCGCGGCGCCACTGGTACTCGCCGCCCACCTCCAGCCGGTCGGTGGACTGCGCGCCGGGCGGCGGCCAGGCCACGGCGTGCCGCGCGGCGACCTCGGCGTGGATGCCGTCCAGCCCGATCCCGCCGATCTTGCTCGGGGTGCCCCGGAAGTAGCGCTGGACCAGCCTGGCGTCCAACCCCACGGCCTCGAAGACCTGCGCCCCGCAGTACGACGACACCGTCGAGATGCCCATCTTGGACATGATCTTCAGGACGCCCTTGCCGAGGGCCTTGACGTAGCTGCGGACCGCCTTCGCCGGCTCGACGCCGACGAGCGCCCCGGTGGAGATCATGTCCTCCACCGACTCGAACGCCAGGTACGGGTTGACCGCCGCCGCGCCGTAGCCGATCAGCACCGCCGCGTGGTGCACCTCGCGGCAGTCGCCCGACTCGACGATGAGCGCCACCTGGGTACGCGTCTGCTCGCGCACCAGGTGCTGGTGCACCGCGGCGGTGAGCAGCAGCGACGGGATGGGGGCGAGGTCGGCGTTGGAGTCGCGGTCCGACAGCACGAGGATGCGTACGCCGTCCTCGATGGCCTCGGAGACGTGCCGGCAGATCTCCGTGAGCCGCGCCTTGATCCCGGCGCCGCCCTCCCGGATCCGGTAGAGCCCGGAGACCCGGACCGCCTTGAAGCCGGGCAGGTCGCCGTCCTCGTCGATGGAGAGGATCTTCGCCAGCTCGTCGTTGTCGATCACCGGGTACGGCAGCACGATCTGCCGGCAGCTCGCCGGGCCCGGATCGAGCAGGTTGCCCTCCGGCCCGATGGTCGACGCCAGGCTGGTCACCAACTCCTCGCGGATGGCGTCCAGCGGCGGGTTCGTCACCTGCGCGAAGAGCTGGTGGAAGTAGTCGTAGAGCAGCCGCGGCCGGGTGGACAGCGGGGCGATCGGGGTGTCGGTGCCCATCGAGCCGAGCGGCTCGACGCCCGTGCGCGCCATCGGGGCGAGCAGGATCTTCAGCTCCTCCTCGGTGTAGCCGAAGGTCTGCTGGCGGCGGCGTACCGAGTCGTGGGTGTAGACGATGTGCCTGCGCGGGGGCAGGTCGGTCAGCTCGATCAGGCCGGCGTGCAGCCAGTCGGCGTACGGCTGCTCGGCCGCCAGCTCCGCCTTGATCTCCTCGTCGTGCACGATCCGGCCGGCGACCGTGTCGACCAGGAACATCTTCCCCGGCTGGAGGCGGCCCTTGGCGACCACCCGGGCCGGGTCGAGGTCGAGTACGCCCGCCTCGCTGCCGAGCACCACGAGCCCGTCGTCCGTACGCCACCAGCGACCCGGGCGCAGCCCGTTGCGGTCCAGCACGGCGCCGACGACCTCGCCGTCGGTGAAGGCGACGGAGGCCGGCCCGTCCCACGGCTCCATCAGGCTGGCGTGGAAGCGGTAGAAGGCGCGCTTGTCGGCGGCCATGTCCGGGTCGTTCTCCCACGCCTCCGGGATCATCATCAGCACGGCGTGGGGCAGGCTCCGCCCGGCCAGGTGCAGCAGCTCCAGGACCTCGTCGAAGTTCGCCGAGTCGGAGGCGGCCGGGGTGCAGACCGGGAAGACGCGGCGGATGTTGCCGGGGATGTTCGAAGTGCGGACCAGTGCCTCGCGGGCCTGCATCCAGTTCCGGTTGCCCCGGATCGTGTTGATCTCGCCGTTGTGCGCGATCAGCCGGTACGGGTGCGCCAGCGGCCAGGACGGGAACGTGTTGGTGGAGAACCGGGAGTGCACCAGCGCGATCGCGCTCTGCACCCGCTCGTCGGCGAGCTCCGGGTAGAACGCCGGGAGCTGGTCGGGGGTGAGCATGCCCTTCCAGACCATGGTGCGCCCGGACAGCGACGGGAAGTAGGCCGGCACGCTCCGCTCGGCGCTCTCCCGCTCGGCCTGCTTGCGCACGCAGAACGCGACCCGCTCCAGCTCGACGCCGCCCAACCGCGATCCGGCCGGCCCGGCCGGCGAGTCGGTGAGCCGGTGCGCGGCGAGGAAGAGCTGCCGGACCCGGGGCATCGCCGCCAGGGCGCTCTCGCCGAGACCGCCCGGGTCGACCGGCACGTCCCGCCAGCCGAGCACGTCGGCCCCCTCGACCAGCGCGTACTTCTCCACGACCCGGCGGGCGCGGGCCTCGGCGGCGTCGTCGTCGGGCAGGAACACCAGGCCGGTGGCGTACTCGCCGGCGGGCGGCAGCGGGAAGTCCACCACCGCGCGCAGGAACGCGTCCGGGACCTGGATCATGATGCCCGCGCCGTCGCCGGTGTTGGGTTCCGCGCCCCGGGCTCCCCGGTGGTCCAGCCGACAGAGCGCGTCGAGGCCGTTGGCCACGACCGCGTGCGAGCGCCGCCCGTGCAGGTCCGCCACGAAGGCCACACCGCAGGCGTCGTGCTCCTGCGCGGGGTCGTAGAGCCCGGCCGCGGGCGCTCCCGGGCCGAGGTGCGGGGCCTGCTTCGGGCTGCTGTGAGGGTACGGAAAGGCCACCGGGCCTCCTGTCGTCGCTCAGGGTGGATCTCGATCGGGACGACGTCGGCCCTCAAGGGTCTATTGAGTCTACGTTAGGGTCCGGCGCGCAAGGCCAGTGCGGATTGATCACACCTTCCAGAGTCTGGGACGTGTAGTCTCGCGCGGTGGATTCTCTGCACCAGGATCTGTTCGGCCGGTTGGAGCGCTTCTACGACGCGGTGCCCCGGGACGGAGCCCGCGCGGAGGAGCACGGCGGCCTCGTGCTGTTCGTCCGGGAGGGCCCCGGCTGGCCGTTCTACGCCCGGCCCCGGCTCGACGCGACCGAGGCGCCCTCGCTGGCCGACGTCGCCGCGGTCCGCGAGCGGCAGCGCGCACTCGGCCTGCCCGAGGCTCTCGAGTGGGTGCACGAGACCACCCCCGACCTGCTGGCCGTGGCCCGCTCGGCGGGGCTGTCGGTGCTTCAGGCGCCGCTGATGGTGCTCGACCCGGCCGCCCTGCCCGACCCGGGCACCCTCACGGACGTACCGCTGCGGGTGCTCGACGCGGCGGCACCCGGCTTCGCGGCGGACGTGGCGGCGCGGGGGGCGGTCGCCGACGTCGGGTTCTCCGCGCCCGGCACCGAACCCGGCGAGGCCGGCACCGCACAGCGCGACGCCGCGGTGGCCGAACCGGACGGGGCGGCGCTGGACGAGGAGCGCACCTGCGCCGCCGACGGCCGGCGGCTGTCCGTGCTGGCGGAGACGCCCAGCGAGGGCGCGCTGGCCAGCGGGATAGCGATGCGGGTCGGCGACGTGGCCGAGATCGCCGGGGTGGCGACCCTGCCCGCGGCCCGCCGCCGCGGCCTGGGCGCGGCGGTCACCGCCACGCTGGCCCGCGAGCTGCTGGCCGCCGGCACCGGCCTGGTCTTCCTCTCTGCGGGCAGCGACGACATCGCCCGGGTCTACCTTCGGGTCGGCTTCCGCCGCGTCGGCACCGCCTGCATAGCCGAACCCGCCCCGGTAACCCCCTGACCCACCCACCTCCTGCAAGATCCGCGAGGACTGCGGTGTTCCACGAACCGTGACCGGCCGCGCCGGACCTCGACGACGGCGGTGTGGTCCGCGCACCGATACCCCACAGGCATCTTCATGCCCTGGAGGTATCAGCGTTCCGGCAGGCAGTGGTGCATAGGCTCCACGGGCCGCCGTCCGTCAGACCCACCATTGTTGGGACACGCCGTAGGGGCGGGTCAGGTTGGGGGGCGCCATTGGGCGGCCGTGGCGGCCGCCGTGGAGAGCAGGCGGGGGCTCAGGGTGCCCAGCGCCGCGTCGCGGGCGCGCAGCGCCAGTGGGCCCCGGGCCTTGAGCACCGCTGACATCCGGCGGGTCTGCCGGACCACCGTCGCCGCCCGGGGCCGGCGCACCCGGTCGTACGCCACCACCGCGTCGGGCAGCCGGGACTCGCGCAGCAGCGAGGCGAGGGTGGCGGCGTCCTCGAAGGCGAGGCAGGCGCCCTGCCCCAGGTGTGGCGGCATGGCGTGCGCGGCGTCGCCGAGCAGCACCACCCCGCCCGGGCCGGCCGGGAAGCCGTACGACCTCGGCAGCGGGCGCAGCTCACGGATCTCCTGCTGCACCAGGTCCGTCGGGTCCGTGGCGTCGAGCAGTTCGGCGATCGGGGCGGGCCAGCCCGCGTACCAGCGGCGGAGCAGGGCGAGCTGGGTCTCCGGCGGTTCCGGGCGGGGCGCGCCCACGGCGGTGGCCACCCAGTAGATGCCGCCCCGGCTGGACGCGCCGGAGGAGCCGCGCTCGCCCAGCGAGGCGGACACGAAGCGGTAGCCGGCACCGAGCACCTCGCCGCCGACGGGGCGGTCGGCGGGCAGCTTCGGGGCCCGGTACCAGGGGATCACCGCCCGCCAGGCGGCGCAGCCCGAGCTGACCACCCCGGACTCCGGGGCGAGCTGCCGGCGGATCTCGCTGTCGGTGCCGTCGGCGGCGACGATCAGGTCCGCCTCGATGGTGTGCCGGCCGTCGCCGACGCAGGGGCGCTCCCCGGAGGCGGCGCGCACCGTGCGCACCCGCACCCCGGTACGCAGCTCGACCTCGTCGCCCAGGCCGGCGATGAGCGCGTCGTGCAGGTCCTCCCGGTGCACCACCACCGGCATCCGGTCGGCCGGGGTGGGGCGGGGCTGCACCAGCCAGTGCCCGTCCGGGCGGCGCACCCCGCCGTCGGCCAGCGGCGTGGCGATCGCCTCCAGGCCGGCGCCGAGGCCCAGGGCGCGCAGCGCGCGTACGCCGTTGGGCCAGAGCGCCACGGCGGTCGGCTCGGGGCGGACCCGGTCGGCCCGCTCCAGCAGGGTCACCCGCCAGCCGGAGCGGGCCAGCGCGCCGGCGACCGCGAGGCCGCCGACCCCGGCGCCGACCACGACCGCGCTACGCATGGGGTGCTCCTTCTCAGCTGTCGCGGTCGGCGGGCCGGGTGCCCGTGGCGCCGGCCCGGTCCTGCGGGGTCTCCCCGGCGGCCTCCGGCCCGGCGGAGCGGGGGGCGGCGTCCGCGCCGGCCGTCGGGTCCGACGGCGCGTCGAGCGGCCCGGAGGACGCCTCCCCGTCCGGCCCGGCCGGCGTCTCGCCGGTCTCCCGCCAGCGCCGGTACTGCTCCTCGCTGACCACCCGGTAGCCCTCCGGGGCCGCCGACGCGGAGCCGGCCTCCCGCGCGGACAGGTCGACCTGGGAGACGTCGGAGTCGACCGGCGGCTCCGGCGTCGCGGCGGCGCCGACCGGGACGAGGTACTCCCGGGGGCCACGCACCCGCACGAAGTAGGCCAGGGCGCCGAGGAAGACCAGGCCGGCGGTCCAGACGTTCAGGCGTACGCCGAGGATGGTGTTCGCCTCGTCGGTGCGCATCAGCTCGATCCAGAACCGTCCGGCCGTGTAGCCCATCACGTAGAGCGCGAAGGCCCGCCCACGGCCGAGGCGGAGCTTGCGGTCGAGGACGAGGACCAGCGCGGCCACGCCGAGGTTCCACAGCAGCTCGTAGGCGAACGTCGGGTGGTAGAGGCCCGGTTCGAGGATGGGCTGGCCGGCGTCGTCGCGCAGCGCGTGGCCCGGGTTGTCCGGGTCCATCCGGTGGATCTCCAGCCCCCAGGGCAGGCTGGTCCGGCCGCCGTAGAGCTCGTTGTTGAACCAGTTGCCGAGCCGGCCGACCGCCTGCGCCAGTGGCAGGCCGGGGGCCAGCGCGTCGGCGACCACCGCGAACGGGATGCCGAGCTGCCGGGCCGCGAGCCAGGCGCCGACGGCGCCGCCGGCCACCGCGCCCCAGATGCCGAGACCGCCCTCCCAGATGGCGAACGCCTTCATCGGGTCGCCGCCGGTGCCGAAGTACTTCTCCGGAGAGGTGATCACGTGGTAGATGCGGGCCCCGACGATGCCCGCCGGCACCGCCCAGACCGCGATGTCGAGGACCGCGCCGGGGGCGACGCCGCGCTGGCGCAGCCGCCGCTCGGTGACCCAGCAGGCCACCACGATGCCGAGGATGATGCACAGCGCGTACGCCCGGATCGGCACCGGTCCGAGCTGCCAGACCGCGGTGCTGGGGCTGGGCAGGGCCGCCTGGGGGGTCAGCGAGACGAGAGTCACGGATGCACACGCTACCGCCGCGGACCCCCGCGGTGGCACCCCGGTCCACCGTCCGCCGCTTCGCGGCGACCCGCGGTCAGCGCGTCGGGGTGCGTACGCCCTCGGCGAGTTCCGCGCTCAGGGTGCGCAGTGCGGCCAGTCCGGAGGCCTCGTCCGGCGCGTCGAGCAGGCAACGGATCAGGGCACTGCCGACGATGACGCCGTCCGCGTACCCGGCGACGGTGCCGGCCTGCGCGCCCGTGCCGACGCCCAGCCCGACGCCGACCGGCAGGTCGGTCACCTCCCGCACCCGCGACACCAGGACCGGCGCCGCGTCGGAGGTCTGCGCCCGGGCGCCCGTGACACCCATGATCGCGGTGGCGTAGACGAAGCCCCGGCAGTGCGCGGCGGTCATCGCCAGCCGCGCGTCGGTCGAGGACGGCGACACGAGGAAGGTGCGGTCCAGCCCGTACGCGTCGGAGGCGGCGAGCCACTCGCCGGCCTCCTCCGGGATCAGGTCGGGGGTGACCAGCCCGGTGCCGCCGGCCGCGGCGAGGTCCCGGGCGAAGGCGTCGACGCCGTAGCGCTCCACCGGATTCCAGTAGGTCATCGTGACCACGCACGCCCCGGTGGCCGCGACCGCCTCGATGACGCGCAGCGTGTCGCGGGTGCGTACGCCGCCGGCGAGGGCGATGTCGCTGGCCTTCTGGATCACCGGGCCGTCCATCACCGGATCGGAGTACGGGATCTCCACCTCGATGACGTCGACGCCGGCGTCGACCATCGCGGTCATCGCGGCGATGCTGCCCTCGACGGTCGGGAAGCCCGCCGGCATGCAGCCGACCAGCACGGCCCGCCCGTCGGCGCGGGCCTTGTCGAAGGCCACCCCGATCCGGCTCACGTTCTCACTGCTCCTTGTCGAGGATGCCGAAGTAGTCGCCGGCGGTGTGCACGTCCTTGTCGCCCCGGCCGGAGAGGTTGACCACGATCGTCGGCTCCCGGCCCAGTTCCGCGGCGAGCCGCGGGGCGAGCTTGAGGGTGCCGGCGAGCGCGTGCGCGCTCTCGATGGCCGGGATGATGCCCTCGGTGCGGCAGAGCAGTTCGAAGGCGGCCATCGCCTCGTCGTCGGTGACCGGCAGGTACGTCGCGCGGCCGCTGTCGTGCAGCCAGGCGTGCTCCGGCCCGACGCCCGGATAGTCCAGGCCGGCGGAGATCGAGTGCGACTCGCACGTCTGACCGTCCTCGTCCTGGAGCACGTACGTCCGGGTGCCGTGCAGGACCCCGGCGGAGCCGCCGGTGATGCTGGCCGCGTGCCGGCCGGTGTCCACGCCCTCGCCGCCGGCCTCGAAGCCGTAGAGCCGCACGTCGGGATCGCCGACGAACGCGTGGAAGATGCCCAGCGCGTTGGAGCCGCCGCCGACGCAGGCGGTGACGGCGTCCGGCAGCGCGCCGGTCAGGTCGAGGCACTGCTGGCGCGCCTCGTCGCCGATGCCCCGGACGAAGTCGCGCACCAGCGCCGGGAAGGGGTGCGGTCCCGCGGCGGTGCCGATCAGGTAGTGGGTGTCGTCGACGTTGGCCACCCAGTCGCGCATCGCCTCGTTCATCGCGTCCTTGAGGGTGCGCGAGCCGTTGGTGACGGGGACGACGGTGGCGCCGAGCATCCGCATCCGGGCGACGTTGAGCGCCTGCCGCTCGGTGTCGACCTGGCCCATGTAGACCACGCAGTCGAGGTCGAACAGGGCGGCGGCGGTGGCGGTGGCGACGCCGTGCTGGCCGGCGCCGGTCTCCGCGATGACCCGGCGCTTGCCCATCCGCCGGGTCAGCAGGGCCTGGCCGAGCACGTTGCGCACCTTGTGCGCCCCGGTGTGGTTGAGGTCCTCCCGCTTGAGCAGCACCCGCGCGCCCACCTTGGCGGAGAACCGCTCGGCCGTGTAGAGCAGCGAGGGGGTGCCGGCGTAGTCACGCAGCAGGGCGGCGAACTCGGCCCGGAACGACTCGTCGGCCATGGCGGCGCGGTGCGCGGCCTCCAGCTCGTCCAGCGCCGCGACCAGCGCCTCCGGCACGAACCGGCCGCCGAACCGGCCGAAGTGACCGGCGGGGTCGGGCAGCGCACCGGCGGGGGCGGCCAACGCGTCGGCGCTCATGCCGGCACTCCGCTTCGCTGCGTTCCGCCATGAGGCACCACGGCGCTGGACACGATGATTCCCTCGCTACGCTCGCTCATGCCGGCACTCCGCTTCGCGTCATGGGGATCGTCCTCTCGGTGCTGAGGAACCGGCGCGGGGTCAGCGCGCCGGGCGGGGCGTGGCCGGGTGGTTGCCGGCGTTGACCAGCTCGGCCACCGCCTCGCGGGGGCTCTTCTGGGTGACCAGGCCCTCGCCCACCAGGACCGCGTCGGCGCCCGCCGAGGCGTACCGGATGAGGTCGTGCGGGCCGCGCACCCCCGACTCAGCGATCTTGACGACGCTGCTGGGCAGGCCGGGCGCGATCCGCTCGAACACCGAGCGGTCGACCTCCAGCGTACGCAGGTTGCGGGCGTTGACCCCGATCACCTGGGCACCGGCCTCGAGCGCGCGGTCGGCCTCCTCCTCGTCGTGGACCTCGACCAGCGCGGTCATGCCCAGCGACTCGATGCGCTCCAGCAGGCCGACGAGGGCGTTCTGCTCCAGGGCGGCGACGATCAGCAGCACCAGGTCGGCGCCGTGCGCGCGCGCCTCGTGCACCTGGTAGCTGGAGACGACGAAGTCCTTGCGCAGCACCGGGATGCCGACGGCGGCACGCACCGCGGCCAGGTCGTCGAGCGAGCCCCCGAACCAGCGCCCCTCGGTGAGCACGCTGATCGCCCGCGCGCCGCCGGCGGCGTAGTCACCGGCCAGGTCGGCGGGGTCGGCGATGTCGGCCAGCCGCCCCTTGGACGGCGAGGACCGCTTCACCTCGGCGATCACCGCGACGCCCGGCTTGCGTAGGGCCGCGTACGCGTCCAACGGCGGCGGCGCGGCGGCGGCCAGTTCGCGGATCCGCTCCAGCGGAACCTGCTCCTGCCGCCGGGCGACGTCCTCACGCACGCCGGCCAGGATCTCGTCGAGCACGCCTACGGACGCCGCCGGACCGGCCTCGTCCCCCTCCGCGTGCGCATGCTCAGCAGTCACCAACGGACTCCCCTCTCCGGGTGTCATGGGCCGATGCTAGGGGGCGCCACCTGGCGACAAGCGCCGGGGGTATGGCGTGCCTCACGAGATGGGCTCGGGCATAATGGCCGACCTCCGGTGAACGGGATGTCACGCTGAGCGACCACACCCCTCGACGTGCGCCACCCGACCAACCCGCCTCCGCCCCCCACAGGTCATCGACGTGATCCTATCCGCTGGCGCGTCGGGCCGCCGGACACGCCGCCCGCGCCGACGCGGGACGCGCGTGTGACCTACCTCAAGGCCGAACGGCCCTTTGCCTGGTCACGGCCCCGGACGCAAAGTTGACGTGTCGGTCACCACGGCGAAACGTGAACCAGCCAGCATCGTCCTCGGGCAGACTCGATGAGGCGCCTGCCCACCCGTCACCAACGATCCTCAGCGGGGTGATCATGAGCACTGTCGAGCCGCACCAGAGCATCGGACTGACGACCGTCTCGCGTACCGTCGCGTCGCTCGCCGTCGGCGTCGTCCACACGCTGGAGCGCGCCGTGGTGGGCGAGTCCCGGATGCGCACCGCGCGGGGCAACGCCTGGGAGGCGGTCTGCGCCGACCGGGCCCGGGCGGAGCAGCGCGCCGAACTGGACCGCCTGGTGGCGGAACTGGCGGCGGCCCGCGCCGCCGCCCGCGAGCGCCAGCCGGTCAGCTGACCGTCGGGTCCTCGCCCCGGTCCAGTGCGTCCCACGCCTCGGTGGTCTGCCGGCCGGTGACCCGCCCGTCCCCGCTCCGGGCGACCGGGGCGACACCGCCCGCCGGGCGCCGCTCGTAGCGGGCGCCCATCGCCGGCCACCGTGCCGACCGCAGCGCCGTCAGCAGCCCACCCGCCGTGGCGAGCACCCCGCCGAGCAGGCAGAGCGCCGGCCACTGCCGGGCGACCTCGCCGTCGAACGCCGCGAGAAGGCCGTAGCCGCCGCCGGCCGCCACGGCCGCGCCGAGGCCGCACAGCAGCCCGCCCAGCAGCCGCCGCACCCGGCCCCGGGTGGCGAGCACGGCACCGCCGCCGGCCAGCCCGACCAGCGCCAGCGCCGGCAACCAGGGCAGCAGGCCGGCGCCGGTGCGGGCGTCGCGTACCGGCGGCAGCGGGGTGGGCCGGGCGGTCAACTCGACCGCCCAGACGCGGGTCGACGCCCACAGCGCCAGGCCCGCGCCGGCCACGCAGAGCAGCACGGCGTACGTCAGCTCACGCCGGCCCACGCCGGGCCGCGCGCCCCGGCCCGCCTCGGCCTGCGCAGTCGTCCCCGGTTGCCGGCCGTGCGACTCGGCGGCCGTCACCGGGCGGGCCGCAGGGTCTCGGCGGCGGCGATCGCGGCGAGCACGGCGGCGGCCTTGTTCCGGGTCTCCTGGTCCTCGGCGGCCGGATCGGAGTCGGCCACCACCCCTGCCCCGGCCTGCACGTACGCCCTGCCGTCGCGCATCAGCGCGGTGCGGATGGCGATCGCCATGTCCAGGTCGCCGCCGAAGCCGAAGTAACCCACGGTGCCGCCGTAGAGGCCCCGCCGCACCGGTTCCAGCTCCTCGATGATCTCCATGGCCCGCACCTTCGGCGCGCCGGAGAGGGTGCCGGCCGGGAAGGTGGCCGCCAGCGCGTCGAAGGCCGTACGGTCCTCGCGCAGCGTGCCGACGACGGTCGAGACGATGTGCATGACGTGGCTGTAGCGCTCGATGGTGGCGAACTCCGGCACCTCCACCGAGCCCGGGCGGCAGACCCGGCCCAGGTCGTTGCGGCCCAGGTCGACCAGCATCACGTGCTCGGCGCGCTCCTTGGGGTCGGCGAGCAGCTCCGCGGCGAGGCTCGCGTCGGCCTCGGGCGTGCCGCCGCGCGGCCGGGTGCCGGCGATCGGGTGCAGCAGCGCCCGCCGCCGCCCCTCGGCGTCGCTGGTCACCTTCAGGTGCGCCTCCGGGGAGGACCCGACGATGTCGAAGCCGTCGAAGCGCAGCAGGTACATGTACGGGCTGGGGTTCGTCGTGCGCAGCACGCGGTAGACGTCGAGCGGGTCGGCGTGGGTGTCCCGCTCGAACCGCTGGGCCAGCACGATCTGGAAGCACTCGCCGGCCCGGATCGCCTCCTTGGCCGCCTCGACGGCCTTCGGGTAGCCACCCTCGGGCGTGCGGCTGCGCACCTCGCCCGCCGGGGGCCGCCCGACGGTCGACACCATCGGCGGGATCGGCCGCGACAGCGCGGTGGTCATCGCGTCGAGCCGCCCGACCGCGTGGTGGTAGGCCGCCGCGACCTCGGCGTCGCGGTCCGGCTCGTCCAGCGGCGGCAGGATCGCGTTGGCCACGAGGATCGCCGAACCGTCGTAGTGGTCCAGCACCACCAGGTCGGTGGCGAGCATCATGCCCAGCTCGGGCACGCCCAGGTCGTCCTCGGTCAGCTCGGGCAGCCGCTCGAAGCGCCGGACCAGGTCGTAGCCCAGGTAGCCGACCATGCCCCCGGTCAGCGGCGGCATCCCGCCGGTGGCGTCGAACGCCGGGCCGGCGAGCGCCTCGACGGTCTCGCGCAGCACCCGGACCGGGTCGCCGGAGGCGGGCAGGCCCGCCGGGGGCCGCCCCGTCCACTCCGCGACGCCGTCGCGCTCGGTGAGCGTGGCGCTGCTGCGTACGCCGATGAACGAGTAGCGCGACCAGGCCAGGCCGGCCGAACCGACCCCCTGCTCGGCGGACTCCAGCAGGAACGTCCCCGGGCCGCCGGCGAGCTTGCGGTAGACGCCGACCGGGGTCTCCGCGTCGGCGAGCAGCCGGCGGGTGACCGGGACGACCCGCCAGCCGGCGGCCAGCCCCGTGAAGGTGGCCAGGTCCGGGCTGACCGCGCCGTCGGTGCGGGCGCCGCCGGGCGTCGCGCCCCGCGCGCTCACCGGGCCCCCGCCCCGTCCCCGCCGACCGGCAGCGGGGTGAAGAAGCAGGTGCGGTGTCCCGTGTGGCAGGCCGCGCCGACCTGGTCGACGTCGACCAGCAGCGCGTCGCCGTCGCAGTCCAGCGCCACCGCGCGGACGTACTGGTGGTGCCCGGAGGTGGCGCCCTTGACCCAGTACTCGCGGCGGCTGCGCGACCAGTAGGTGGCCCGGCCGGTGGTGAGGGTGCGGTGCAACGCCTCGTCGTCCATCCAGGCGACCATCAGCACCTCGCCGGAGTCGTGCTGGCGGACCACGGCGGCCACCAGACCGTCGGGGGTGCGGCGCAGCCGGGCGGCGATGGCCGGGTCGAGCCGGGACGCACGGACCGCGCCGTCGGCCGCGGGCTCCTGCGGACTGTGGTGGGCGCCGGTCAGGGGCGCGTCAGGTACGGGCACAGTGACCCATTGTCCCGCACGCGGGGCGGGCACGGGTGACGGCTCCCGCCGGGGCCTCGGCGGCCGGTGGGCGGGCCGGGCCAACTGGTCGACGTAGCGGTCCAGCCGGCCGTCGGTCAGGGCGTCGGCGAGGTCTGCGCCGGCCACCCCCGCGACCTCGGCGGCGTACGGGCGCACCAACGGCAGGACGCCGGCGACCAGGCGGAGCGCGGCGGCGCAGAGCTGGCCCACGGAGCCGGGCCGCAGCCCGAGGCAGAGCAGCAGGTCCGCCCGGTAGTTCGGGGGCGCCACCGGCAGGTCGAGGGCGGCGGCGAAGGCCGCCCGGCGCGACGCCACCCGCACCGTGGGGTTGGCCAGCCGCAGCACGGACGGGCAGAGCCGGGCCAGGTCGGCGGCGGCCAGCCGGACGCCGAGGTGGTCGTCGGCGTCCCGCGCGCCGGCCACCTTACCGAGCGTCGCGATCAGCTCCTCCAGTCGCGGCTCGCCGGCGGGCTGGCAGAGCACCGGCAGGTCGATCCGGGGCCGCCAGTGCGGATCGGCCCACAGCAGCCGGACCGGTGCCGCCACCGGCAGGCCGAACGCCCAGTCGGGGGGCTCGCCGAGGCGGGTCAGCCAGGACCGTACGTCGCGGGCGGCCACCGAGACGTGGGTCAGCCGCCCCCCGTGCTCGGTGAGGAAGGCCCGGCGGGCGGCGTACGGCGCCCCGGCCACCAGCACGTCGACGTCGACGTCGCTGTGCGCGGTGGCGGCCCGTCGGGCCTGGCTGCCGCGCAGCATGATGCCGACGACGGGCTGGTCGGCACCGGCCCGCAACCGGGCCGTCCATTCGCCGAGGAACCTCTCGTCCGGTGACGCAGCGTGACCCACCGCGTCATCGTGCCGTACGTCCGATCAGGGCGCAATGCCCGCTGCCGCGCCTGATGCCCGTTGGCGGACCCGCTGTCCGGTCCGAAGGCTAATGCCCGACCGGTCTCCCCGTCGCCCCGGGGTGCCGCGCGCGGCGATCGGCTCCACCGCGCAGCGCCACCCCGGCGGGCGATCTCGCGGAGGTGTCCACCGCCGGAGCGGGCGGCCGGGGCGGGACCGGCCGGTCACGCGTGGTCGGCGTGCCGGGGCGTGGCGTGGCGGCAGACCAGCGGGTGCAGGAGCCGGGTCAGCTCCGCCTGGCAGTCCAGGGGACGCGGGAACGCCAGCCGGACACGCCGGCGGGCGCCGGGCCGACCGTGGCTGACCAGCAGGCCGTACCGGTCGATCCGGACCACCCGGGGCGCCGTGTCGGCAGCGCCGTCGGCGAGGCCGAGCTGGCGGCGCAGGTAGCTGACGACCTCGGGGCCGTGGTGGTCGGCGAGGTCGGCCAACAGCTCGGCCTCGACCGCGTGCAGCGGGTCGGGCTCCGCCTCGGCGTACGCCTCCGGGTCGATGCGGCGGACGGTGTCGCCGCGCTCCCAGCGGGCCTCGACCACCTCGAAGCGGTGCAGCCGGAACCGGGTGCCGACGTCGAGCAGGTCGCCGGCCGGCTCGACAGCCGCGAAGTCCAGCGCGGCGCGGCGCTCCTCGTCGCCGTCGAGCCGGGCCGCCCAGCCGGAGACCCAGGCCCGGCCGAGGCTCGGCGCGCCGGCGGCGGGCGGCAGGTCCAGCACGTCCAGCACCAGCGCCACCTCGGAATCGCCGTCGACGGGGCGCAGCGCGGCGGCGAGATCGCTGACCACCGGCACCAGCAGCAGCACCCGACCGTCGGGGTCGGTGACGTGCCGGACCTGGTGCGGGCCGGGCCGGTGCGCGACGTGGGCGATGCCGGGCAGCCGGCCGGCGACGAGGGTGCGGACGATCTCCGCCGGGCTGGGCCGCATGGACGACTCCTTCGTAGGTTAGCCTTACCTAACTCGGAGACTAGAGCACCGGATCGGAGACGTCCAGCGTGAACCAACCCAGGCCCAAGGCCCGCCTCTCCCGCGCCCTCGGCATCCCGCTGACCCGCAAGTGCGTGCGGTACTTCGAGCGGCGCCCCTTCCCGCCGGGAGTGCACGGCCGGCAACGCCGCAAGACCTCGGACTACCAGGTGCGGCTGCTGGAGAAACAGCGCCTGCGCCACCAGTACAACGTCAGCGAGACCCAGCTCCGGCGCGCCTTCGACGAGGCCGTGCGGGGCGGGGGCAAGACCGGCGAGAGCCTGGTCGCGCTCCTGGAGCGTCGACTCGACGCGGTGGTGCACCGGGCCGGCCTGGCCCGCAGCATCTACCAGGCCCGTCAGCTGGTCGCACACGGCCACTTCACCGTCGACGGGCGCAAGGTCGACCGGCCGTCGTACCGGCTGCGGCCGGGGCAGGTGGTGACCGTCCGCGAACGCAGCCGTACGTCGGTGCCGTTCCAGCTCGCCGCCGCGGGCGCCAACGCCGCCGAGGGGCCCGCCCGGCCGTACCTCTCGGTGGAGCTGGCCGAGCTGCGCACCACGTTGCTGCGCGAGCCCGCCCGGCACGAGGTGCCGGTCATCTGCGACGAGCAGCTGGTGGTGGAGTTCTACTCCCGCTGACGACCACGCGCGGCCCGGCACGACGCCGGGCCGCGCGCCGCCGCGTCAGGGTCAGCGGGTCAGCTCAGCGGGTCTGCTCCAGCCAGGAGGCGTAGAGCAGGCCGTAGACCGACTCCGGGTCGCGGACCAGCTCGTCGTGCGGACCACGCTGCACGATCCGGCCCCGGTCCACCACGATCACCTCGTCGGCGGCCTGCGCCGTGGAGAGCCGGTGCGCGATCGCCAGGGTCGTGCGCCCCCGGGTCACCGCGTCCAGGGTGCGCTGCAGCCGCACCTCCGTGGCCGGGTCGACGGCGCTGGTGGCCTCGTCCAGCACCAGCAGGTCCGGGTCGGCCACGTACGCGCGGGCCAGCGCGACGAGCTGGCGC
The DNA here is from genome assembly GCF_036902715.1 of Micromonospora sp. CPCC 205546. Taxonomy (NCBI): domain Bacteria; kingdom Bacillati; phylum Actinomycetota; class Actinomycetes; order Micromonosporales; family Micromonosporaceae; genus Micromonospora; species Micromonospora sp. CPCC 205546. The sequence goes on along the minus strand of NZ_JBAKHL010000035.1, from coordinate 44,224 downwards.
TCCCCCACGCTCAGCGCCTCGCCGCGCTCCCCCACCGGGGTGTGCAGGCCCGACGGCAACCCGTCCAGCCAGTCCGCCAGCCCCAGCTCGGTGAAGGCGGCGCCGAGCTGCTCGTCGGTCAGCTCGGGGCGGGCGAAGCGGACGTTCTCCGCCACCGTGGCGTCGAAGAGGAAACCGTCCTGCGGCACCATCACCACCCGCGAGCGCAGCGAGGCGAACCGGACCTGCTCCAGCGGCACGCCGGAGAGCAGCACCTGGCCGGCGGTCGGATCCATCAGGCGGGTGAGCAGCTTGGCGAAGGTGGTCTTGCCGCTGCCGGTCTCCCCCACCACCGCCACCCGGCTCTTCGCCGGGATCTCCAGGCTGACGTCGTGCAGCACGGGCGGGCCCCCCGGATACGCGAAGCGCACCCCCGCGAAGCGGATGTCCAACGGGCCGGGCGGCAGGTCGCGCCCCTGCTCGCCCGGGTCGGCGACGTCGGGCTCGACGTCCAGCACGTCCAGCACCCGGCGCCAGCCCGCGATGGCGTTCTGCGCCTCGTTGAGCACCTCGGTGGCGATCTGCACCGGCTGGATGAAGAGCGTGACCAGGAAGAGGAAGGCGGTCACCTCGCCGACGCTCAGCGTGCCGTCGGCGCCGAGGGTCACCCCGAGCACCACCACGCCGGCCAGCGCCAGGCCGGCCGCCAGCTCCCCGACGGAGCTGCCCATGACGCTGATCCGGATCGCCCGCTGCTGGGCCCGGCGCTGACCGTCGATCGCCTCGTCGAGCCGGCCGGCCGTCCGACCGGCGATCCCGTAGGCCCGGATCACCGGCGCGCCGACGACGCTCTCCCCGATCGCGCCGAGCAGCGTGCCGGTGCGCTGCCGGACCACCCCGTACGCCCCCGCGAGGCGGCGCTGGAGCAGCCGGATCACGAACACGGCGGGCAGGAAGGCGGCGAAGACCACCAGGGTCAGCTGCCAGGAGTACGCGAACATGACCAGCGTGGTGACCGCCAACTGGCCGAGGTTGATCACCAGGATCACGCCGCCCCACTGGAGGAACTGGGTGATCTGGTCGACGTCGCTGGTGACCCGGGAGACCAGGGAACCGCGCCGCTCCGACTGCTGGTGCAGCATCGACAGGTCGTGCACGTGCCGGAACGCCCGGATCCGCACGTTGGCCAGCGCGGTCTCGCTGACCGTGAAGAGCCGGCGCATCATCAGGTAGCCGCAGAGCGTGGTCACCACCAGCACCGAGGCCGTGGCGGCGACCACCGTCCAGACCACGCCCAGGTCCAGGCCGCCGACGATGCCGTTGTCGATGCCCTGCTGCACCGCCACCGGGACGGCCGCCCGGCCGACCATGTAGACCAGGGCCAGCCCGAGCGTGCCGGCGAGGCCGACCCGCAGCTCCGGGGAGAGCGTCAGGCCTCGGCGCAGCGTCTGCCAGTTCGTCTCGGTCGGCTCAGGTACGTCGGCGGTCCCGGTCCTGCGCGCCGTGTCCGTGGTGGTGGCAGTGGTCACCGGATCCCCCTTGCGTTCGCGACCGCGGGGCTCCGCTGCGCTGCTGCACTCCTCGCGCTCACCGGGCCCGCCTTCGTCCGCGACTGCGGGGCTCCGCTGCGCTGCGCTCCTCGTGCTCACCGGTCCACCTCGATCTCCAGGCCCGACGTCAGCGGGGCCACCTCGTCGTACGTCTCGGCCTTGGCGTGGTCGACCTCGGCCTGTTCGTAGGCCGTGACCAGGTCGGCGTAGCCCGGCACCGTGGCCAGCAGCTCGGCGTGCGGGCCACGGGCGAGCACCCGGCCCTGCTCCACGTAGACCACCTCGTCGGCGAGCGCGATGGTGGCCCGCCGGTAGGCGACCACCAGGATCGACGCGGCCGGCGCCGCGGCCTGTCCCGCCGAGGAGCGCAGCCCGGCCAGGATGGCCGCCTCCACCCGGGGGTCCACGGCGCTGGTCGCGTCGTCGAGGACCAGCAGGCGCGGGCGGCCGGCGAGCGCACGCGCCAGGGTGAGCCGCTGCCGCTGGCCGCCGGAGAGCGAGGTGCCCCGCTCCCCGACCATCGTGTCGAGCCCCTCGGGCAGGGCGGCGACGAAGCCGTCCGCCTCGGCGAGCCGCAGCGCCGCCCAGACGTCGTCGTCACCGATGCCCGGCCGGTCCAGGGAGACGTTGGCCCGCACGGTGTCGTCGAACACGAACGGCACCTGGGCCACCAGCGCGGCGGTGCCCGCCAGCGAGGCGGCGGTGAGCCGGCGGACGTCCACCCCGTCCAGGCACACCGTGCCGGCCAGGGGGTCGATCAGCCGCACGGCCAGCGCGGCGATGGTCGACTTGCCGGAGCCGGTCGACCCGACCAGGGCGACGATCTTCCCGGCGGGCACGGTGAACGAGACGTCGCCGAGGACCTCCGTGCCGGGCAGGTGCGCCTCGGCCGGCTCGTAGCCGAAACGCACGCCGGCGAACGTCAGGGTGGCGGGGCGGGGCTGCGCCACGTCGAGCGTCACGTCGCCGTACGGCATCTCACCGGTGGCGTCGAGCACCCGGCGCACCCGGTCCCAGCCGGCGACGCTGCGCGGCAGCTCGGCCAGCACCCAGCCGATCGCCCGTACGGGGAACGCCAGCACCGTGAAGAGGAAGGCGACGCTGATCAGCTCGGCGACGGTGATCGCGCCCTGCTGCAGCCGGACGGCGCCGACCACCAGCACGGCGAGGGTGCCCAGGCTGGGCAGGGCCTCCAGCAACGGGTCGAAGACGCCACGCAGCCGCCCGACCGCCACCAGCGAGTCGCGCAGCTCGCCCGCGCGGACGGCGAACCGGTCGGTCTCCTGCGCCTCCCGGCCCATCGTCTTGACGACCAGGGCGCCGTCGAAGCTCTCGTGCGCGATGCCGCTGACCTCGGCACGCAGCCGCTGGGCCCGGGCCTGGCGGGGGGCCATCCGGCGGGAGTAGGCGACGTTGAGCGCGAAGAGCGCCGGGAAGACCGCGAGGCCGACCAGCGCCAGCGCCCAGTCGGTGACGAAGAGCGACGCCACCGCGCCCACCAGCATCACCAGGGTGCCGACCGCGAACGGCAGGGGGGCGATCGGGTACCAGGCGGCCTCGACGTCGGAGTTGGCGTTGGACAGCAGCGTGCCGGTGGCGTTGCGGTGGTGCCAGGACAGCGGCAGCTCCAGGTAGCGGCGGGTGACCCGGCGCCGGTAGGCGGCCTGGAGGCGGTACTGCATGTAGCCGGCGCCGAGCCGGCGACCGAAGATGCCGGCCACCCGCAACACGCTGATGCCGAACAACGCGACGGCCGCCAGGGCCAGCCCGGCCACGCCGACCGCGCCGCGCTCCATCGCGGGCACCACCACGTCGCCGACGACGGCACCCACCACGTAGGCGCTGGCCACCGTCATGGCGCCGAAGACCACGCTGCCGGTCACCGCGACCGCGAAGATGCGCGGCTGCTCCCGGATCGCCCGCCCGAGGACGACCAGCCCCCGAACCAGCACGTCCCGACTCGTCCTGCTCGCCACGCTCTCCCCCGCCGTAAGCCGCAATTATCCTCCTCATCCTTACCGGTCGGGGCCAGCTCCGCCGCCCCGGCACGCTATGTCCGCCGTCACGGCCCGCCCGGCCGACTCGCCGCGCCGAGTCGGCCGTACGCGCCTACGATCGGTGCATGCCGCGGTACGCCCGATCGGAGCGCGAGGCGCTCGTCGACCTGATGCAGACGCTCGGACCGGACGCGCCGACGGTCAACGAGGGGTGGACCACCCGCGACCTCGCCGCCCACCTGGTGCTGCGAGAACGCCGGCCCGACGCCGCCGGTGGCATCCTGCTCCCGCCGCTGCGCGGCTACGCCGAGCGGGTGCGCCTGCGCCTCGCCGCGCGCCCCTGGCCGCGCCTTCTCGACCAGGTGCGCCGGCCGCCGGTGTGGAGCCCGGTCAGCAACCCGGTCACCGACGAGCTGGCCAACACGATGGAGTTCTTCATCCACCACGAGGACGTACGCCGCGCCCGCCCCGACTGGCTCCCGCGCGACCTGGCGGCGGGGCTGAACGCGGCGCTCTGGAAGCGGTGCGCCGGGCTGGCCCGGCTGGCGCTGCGCCGGTTCCCGGCCGACGTCTTCGTCCAGGCGCCCGGCTACGGCGAGCTCTCCGCCGGCCGGGGCGGCGAACCCGTACGGGTGGTGGGGGCGCCGGGCGAGCTGGCCCTGTTCCTCAGCGGCCGGCAGCGGGTGTCCCGGGTGCAGATCGACGGGCCGGCGGCCCTGGCCGAACGGCTCCGGTCTGCCGAACTGGGCATGTGACGATCTGCACGTAATCGGTCACAGGCAGTCCGCGGCCCGGGACTAACCCAGTGATGGTCGCCGATTCCTGCTCCCGTACGCTCTTCCGCACCGTCCCGTGGGGGACGGTGCGACAGGGGGCACCATGCGGACCTTTGCGGTCTCGGCGCTACGGGAACCCCCCTTTCCCGCGCGCCAGCACGCTGCCACCGACCGGGTGACACGCGAGAGCACCGAGTGGGCACTCGATCAAGGGCTGATCGGTAACGGGCACCGGCTGCACCGGCTGCGCCGGGCCGACGCCGCCGGGCTGGCCGGGCGGGCCTGCCCGGAGGGTCCGGTCGAGGGGCTGCGGCTGCTCGCCGACCTGATCTCCTGGCTGTTCGTCATGGACGACGCCTGCGACGAGGACGGCCTCGGCGACTCCCCCACCCGCCTGGCACCGACCGTCGCCGCCCTGCTGGACGTGCTGGACGGCCAGGGGGAGCGAGCCGACGGGCCGGACGGCGCGGCCGGGCCCCTCGGCGCGGCACTGGGCGACCTGTGCCGGCGGGCCCGCGCGGCCGGCGGGCCCGCGACGCTGCTGCGCTTCGTCGGCGAGGTACGCGAGTACCTGCTGGCGCTGCTCTGGGAGGCGGCGAACCGGGAGCGCGGGCGCGTGCCGGGGCTGCCCGAGTACGCCCAGATGCGCCGGCACACCGGCGCGGTCCACCCCAGCTTCACCCTCACCGAACTGGCCGCCGGGACACCGCCGGGCGCGGCGCAGCGCACCGAACCGTCGCTGGTCGCCCTCGACCTGCTCGCCGCCGACCTGGTCTGCTGGTGCAACGACCTCTTCTCGTACGGCAAGGAGCACCTCGCCCAGCCCGACGTGCACAACCTCGTGGCGGTGATCGCCGCGCGGCGCGCCGACGGCGACGAGCCGGCGGCCCTGCGGGCGGCGGCCGACCGGTTCAACGGAACACTCGGGGCCTACCTGGGGGTGGAGGCGGCACTGCTCGCCGACGGCGACGACGGCGTGCGGTCGGCCCTCGCCGCGCGGCGCAACTGGGTCCGGGCCACCTACGACTGGTCGCTGCGGGCGGCCCGGTACGCCTGAACCGGGCGTATCATCTTCCGAGACGTGGCCCAGCCGTGATCCACAGGGCTAGCCGATGTCCGGGCGCAGGCAATACCCTTCGGTAACGAACGCCGACGTGACTGTGGTCACGTCTCCACCCCCGAAGGCGGCTACAGCGATGGCTCTCGATGTACCGTACCGTTCCATCCCCGACATGTTCCTCAAGCGCGTGGCGGCGTCCCCCGACCGCGACGCCTTCGCCCACCCGGCGCCCGACGACTCCGGGCCGGTCTGGCTGAACTGGGAGCAGATGGCCCGTCGCGCCAAGGCGGTCGCCGCCGGGCTGCACGGCCTCGGTGTCGGCCTGGAGGACCCGGTCGCGATCCTGGCGAACACCCGGCTCGAATGGGTGATCGCCGACCTCGGCATCATGTGCGCCGGCGGCGCGACCACCACCGTCTACCCGACCACGGAGCCCGACGACGCGACCTACATCGTCGCCGACTCCGGGTCCCGCGTGCTGTTCGCCGAGAACCCGGCGCAGGCCGCCAAGATCGCCGGTGCGGAGCTGCCGGCGCTGACCCACGTCGTGCTCTTCGACGGCGCCGCCGATCCGGCCGCCGCCGTCCCCCAGCTCACCCTCGCCGAGTTGGAGGAGCAGGGCGCCCGCGCGCTGGCCGCCGAACCGGACCTGATCGACAGGCTGGTCGCGGGGATCGGCCCCAACCACCTGGCCACGCTGATCTACACCTCCGGCACCACCGGGCGTCCGAAGGGCGTCGAGCTGCTGCACGGCGGCTGGTGCTGGGAGGGCGTGGCGCAGGCCGAGCTGGGGCTGCTGCGCGAGAACGACCTGCAATACCTCTGGCTGCCGCTGTCGCACTCGTTCGGCAAGACCCTGCTCTGCGGGGCGATCCACGTGGGGCTGCCGACGTACGTCGACGGTCGGGTCGACAAGCTGGTCGAGCTGCTCTCGGTGATCCGCCCGACGCTGATGTGCGGCGCGCCCCGGGTGTTCGAGAAGGTCTACAACAAGGCGGTGACCACCGCGCAGGACGCCGGGGGCGCGAAGGCGAAGATCTTCGCCTGGGGCGTGCGGGTCGGCAAGGAGAAGGTCGCCCTGGAGCAGGCCGGCAGGCCGCTCCCGACGGGGCTGAAGCTGAAGTACACGGTGGCCGAGAAGCTGGTTTTCAGCAAGCTGCAGGCCCGCCTCGGCGGCCGGATCCGGGTGCTCGTGTCCGGCGCCGCCCCGCTCAGCCCGGAGATCGCCACCTTCTTCGCCGCGGCGAACCTGCCGATCTCCGAGGGCTACGGCCTCACCGAGACCAGCGCCGGCAACTTCGTCAACCCGCCCGACGGGCTGCGCATCGGCACCGTCGGCAAGGCGATGGGCGACCTGGAGTGCCGGATCGACACCGACGGCGAGATCCTGGTGCGCGGCCGGCCGGTGATGCGCGGCTACCACAACCTGCCCGAGGAGACCGCCGCCTCGTTCACCGAGGACGGCTTCTTCCGCACCGGTGACATCGGCACCCTGGACTCCGACGGCTACCTGAAGATCACCGACCGGAAGAAGGACCTGGTCAAGACCTCGGGCGGCAAGTACATCGCACCCTCGCACATCGAGGGGATGTTCAAGGCCACCTGCCCGTACACCTCGCAGGCGGTCGTGATCGGCCAGGCCCGCAACTACTGCACGATGCTGGTGACGCTGGACCCGGACGCCATCAAGGGCTGGGCCGCCGGCACGCCGCTGGAGGGCCGCGACTACGCCGACATCGTCGCCTCGCCGGAGGCGAAGGCCATGGTCGAGGGCTACGTGGCCGAGCTCAACGCCAAGCTCAACCGCTGGGAGACGATCAAGAAGGTCGCCATCCTGCCGCGCGATCTGACCATCGAGGACGGCGAGATCACCCCGTCGCTCAAGATCAAGCGTCGCGGCGTGGAGAGCAACTTCGCCGGCGAGATCGAGAAGATGTACGCGGGCTCGCTGGCCGAGCTCTGAGCACGCGACGTCGGCGGCCCGCGCTGCGGTGCGGGACCGCCGGCGTCGGGCCGGGGCCCGTGCCCCGCCCGGGCCGACGCAGGCCGCAGGCGGGCGTGCCCGCGGCGGGGCCTGGTGTCAGAGGTGATCGCCCCGCCAGCGGGTCTGCTCGGCCTCGGAGGCGAGCTGCTCATCCAGCGCCACCTGCCGCACGCGCCGCCGCCGTGGCGCGTCGACGACCGTCTGCGCCGCGACCGTCAGCATGGCGGCCACCGCCAGCATGGCCAGGGCCACCAGTTCCGGCAGCCGCGTGGCCACCGGGGTCAGCGCGACGAGCAGCGCCACCCCGCCGATCGACGGCCAGCGCGCCGCGCCCAGCATCCGGCTGCCGAGCAGGACCAGCGTGAGCAGGTAGAGCGCGACCCCGCCGAAGAGGGCCAGCATGTCGAAGCCGGGCAGCCGCACCCCCCAGTACGGGGTCGTCGGGTCGGCACCCTCGTGGATCAGCCCCTTGAGGCCCAGGGCGAAGAGGATCACGCCCGTGATCAGCGGCAGGTGCAGATACGTGTACACGTCCCGGGCCAGCCCCGCGCGGGCACGCCGCTCCCGGGTGCGGTGCAGCACCTGCTCCATGGCCAGGGCCAGGGTGTCGAAGTACGCCCACCACAGCGCCGCGACCACCGCGATGCCGAGGAGCGCCGCGATGATCACGGGCCAGGTCAGCGGCAGGGTGTCGCCGGAGCTCGGCCCGAGCCCCAGCGCGATGATCGACTCGCCGAGCGCCACCATGATGATCAGCGCGTGCCGTTCCGCCCAGTGCCCCGCCGAGAGCACCGTCCACCCGGCGCGGTGCTGGGTCAGGCCGGCGCCGTACTCGACGGCGAGCGCACCGGCCCACAACGCCAGCCGGAGCGCGATCTCGGCTGTGCCGTCGAGGAGTCGCTGCGGCACCATCGCGGCGGTCAGGATGAGCCCCGTGGCGATCAGGAACGGCAGGACCAGCACGGGCATCCGCCGGCGCACCTCCCGGTCGGTGCGTACGGCCCAGAGGAAGACCGTCACCTGGGTCGCGCGGACCAGGAAGTAGCAGACGGCGAAGACCACCGGGCCGGGCAGTCCGCCGGGGCGGTCGACGAACGCCTTCGGCAGGCTCAGCGCGAGCACGAAGACGGCGGCGGAGACGGCGAAGCCGACCAGCGGCGCGAGCCCCTGGTCGGCGCGGACCACGTTGCCCAGCGCGGCGAAGCCGCTCCAGCACCACCAGAGCAGGGCGAGCACCACCAGGAACCGGATCAGCCCGCGCACGTCCGGGGTGCCAGCCGTCACCGTGGTGACGTTGAGGAAGGCGAAGACGAAGACGAGGTCGTAGAAGAGTTCGAGCCGGGTGGTGCGGGAGCCCGGTGCGTTCGGCAGGATCCCGCGCGGCCACCGGATCCCCCGCGCGTCCCCCACCTGCGCAGTCTCGCAGCCGCGGGGCGGGGCACAGGCGCGATTGACCGACCCGGCGGCCCGTTCCGGCCGGCACGCCGGCCCGGCCCGGCCCTCAGGCGATGACCGCCGGTTCCCGCCACTGCGACCGGCCGCCCCGGTCCAGGTCGTAGCGGACGGCGGCGATCCGGCCGACCGCCTCGACCAGGTCGGCGGCCGGCAGGGTGAAGGGCAGCCGCAGGAAGCGCTCCAGCGTGCCGTCCAGGCCGAAGCGAGGACCGGGCGCCAGCCGTACGCCGACCTCCTCGGCGGCCCGGGCGAGCGCGCTGGAGATCGGCCCGTCGAGTTCGGCCCAGAGGGTCACCCCGCCGTGCGGGACGGTGACCCGCCACTCGGGCAGACGCTGCGCGAGCGCCGCCAGCAGCGCGTCGCGCTGGGCGGTGAGCTGGGCCCGGCGGGCGGCGACGATGGCCGGTGCGTCGGCGAGCAGGTGGACCGCGACAAGCTGGTCCAGGACCGGGCTGGCCATGTCGACGCCGACCCGGGCGGCGGCGAGCCGCTGCACCTGGGGGGCGGAGGCGCGGACCCAGCCGATGCGCAGCCCACCCCAGAACGGCTTGCTCATCCCACCGATGGTGATCACCCGGGAGTGCCGGTCGAAGCTGGCGGTGGGCGGGGGCAGCACCGTCCCGTCCAGCGGCAGGTCGACGAAGGACTCGTCGACGACCAGGTCGGTGCCGACGGCGTGCGCCGTGGCGACCACCCGCTCCCGCAGCGCCGCCGGCATCAGGTGGCCGGTCGGGTTCTGGAAGTCCGGGATCAGGTACGCCAGCTTGGGTCGAGCCTGCCGGAGCCCGCCGAGCAGCAGGTCGGCGTCCCAGCCGGGCTCCTCGACGGCCAGGCCGTGGGTGGTGATCCGGGCCCGGCGCGCGGCGAGCGCGGCCAACGCGTTCGGGTAGCTGGGCGCCTCGACCAGCACGTGGCCGCCGGGGGCGAGGGCCAGCCGGAGCACCAGGTCGAGGGCGTGCTGGGTGCCGTTGGTGACCATGATCTGGTCCGGCGAGGTGGGCAGGCCCCGGTCGGTGTAGGCGTGGGCCACCGCCTCGCGCAGCTCGATGATCCCGGTCGGGTGGTAGCCGGCGCCGCCCAGGTAGCGGGGCAGGTCCTCGGCCGCCGCGCGGGCGGCGGGCAGCAGTTCGGGCGGTGCGGCGAGCGCGGCGACCCCGAGATCGATCATGTCGCGGTCGTCCAGCGGGGTCCAGAGCCCGGTGCTGGCCACCCGGTGGGTGCCCGGGAGCATCGTCCAGCTGCCGGCCCCCCGCCGGCTCGCCAGGTGGCCGCTCTCCCGCAACTCCCGGTACGCGGCCGTGACGGTGGTCCGGCTGATCTTCAGCGCCTCGGCCAGCTCCCGTTCGGCGGGCAGTCGCACGCCCAGGGGAAGCCGGCCGTCGGCGAGCAGGCCGCGCACGGCGCCGGCCAGGGCGGCGTAGTCCGGACTGCGACGGCGGCCGGGAAGCGCATGCCACTGACCGAGGAGCCGGGCCAATTGGACACCCCGAACCTGACTCGTCATGGCCACTCCTCCCGGATTGGCTCTTACGCTGCGCCAATTGGCCTTTAGCGTGGCATGGGTGACACCGATTGGCAATCTCCGACATCGCCCCGTGCGGCGGCTCAGCCAGCTCCACGCGGGCCTCGTCCTCTACGGCGTGAGCATGGCCCTGATGATCGAATCGGGGCTGGGGCTCGACCCGTGGGACGTGTTCCACCAGGGCCTGTCCCAACTGACCGGCCTCTCCTTCGGCACCGTCACCATCGCGGTGGGCGCCCTGGTACTGCTGCTCTGGATCCCCCTGCGCCAGCGTCCCGGCCTCGGCACGATCAGCAACGTGCTGGTGATCGGGCTGGTGGTGGACGCGACGCTCGCGCTGCTGCCGGCCGGCGGGTCCCTGGGCGTACGGGCCGCGATGCTCCTCGCCGGCATCGTGGCCAACGGGGCGGCGACGGGCCTCTACCTCGGCGCCCGCCTGGGGCCCGGTCCCCGCGACGGGCTGATGACCGGCTACGTCGCCCGCCGGCCCGGCCGCTCCCTCCGGCTCGTCCGCACCGTCATCGAGGTCACGGTGCTGGGGCTGGGCTGGCTGCTCGGCGGGACGGTGGGCGTCGGCACGGTCGTCTACGCGCTGGCCATCGGCCCGCTGACCCAGGTCTTCCTTCCCCTGTTCACCGTCCCCGGGCCGCAGAACCTCGCCCCGGGCCCGGTCGCGCCGATCCCGCCCGGCTGATCCGCCCGCCCAAAGGGCCCGGTCGCGCCGCTCCCGGCCGGCTGATCCGCCCGCGCCGATCCCGGCCCGCGTGGCCGGTCGGTGCCGCTCCCCCGGCCGGCTGGTCCGGTCCGCCCGCGCCGCTGCCCCGGCCCGCGTGGTCCGGTCGCGTCGGGCCGGCCCGGCGCACGGCCCCGCACCACCCGGAGCCGCGTGCGCGGCTACCCCTGTCCCTGGGCGCGAGCCGGACACCGGTGTTCCCTTCGGACGCCACGCCCGGCAGAATCCTGGCATGGGGGAGAACGGATGGCGCTGGAGCGATGCCTGGATCTTCGTCTCGGTGGTGATCGCCAACGGCGCGGGACGGCACCGTCGCGCGGCGTCCAGCCGCCGCCCCGAGGGCGTCACCCTCGCCGACGTGCTCTCCACCGCCGACCATCTCAACCAGGCGATTCCGCAACGGCACGAGGTCGAGGCCGCGGTCCGTCGCCTCGTCGGGGCCGGGCTGGTCAGCGTCACCGACGGCTGGTTCCGGATCACCGCCGACGGTGAACGCCTCTGGCGCACCCGGCCGAACGCCGGGCTGGCCACGACGGTGGACACCGTGCAGGGCGTGCTGGTCCGGCGGCACACCCCGGTCTGCGCGGAGTGGCACCTGGACGAGGCCGACCACGCCGCCGCCGTGCAGGAGTACGTGGTGCGGTCGATTCCGGCGCCGCGGCGTTCACCGGAGAACCGGTCCCGCCGGGACTGAGCGGGCCTCGGCGGGCCGCAGGGGCCATGCGGGCGGTCAGCGCACCGGGTGCCCGGCGCCGCGCAGCGCGTCCTTGACCTCGCCGACGGTCAGCTCGCCGAAGTGGAAGACGCTGGCGGCGAGCACCGCGTCGGCGCCGGCACCGATCGCCGGCGCGAAGTGCGCCACCTCGCCCGCGCCGCCGCTGGCCACCACCGGCACGTCGACCACCCTGCGCACCGCGCCGATGAGTTCGAGGTCGAAGCCGGCCTTGGTGCCGTCGGCGTCCATGGAGTTCAGCAGGATCTCCCCCGCGCCCAGCTCGGCGCCGCGGCGGGCCCACTCGACCGCGTCCAGCCCGGTGCCGCGCCGACCGCCGTGGGTGGTCACCTCGAAACCGCTGGGCGTGGCGCCCGCGGGGGCGCGCCGCACGTCGAGCGAGAGCACCAGCACCTGCCGGCCGAAACGGTCGGCGATCTCGGCGATCAGCTCGGGGCGGGCGATGGCGGCGGTGTTCACCCCTACCTTGTCCGCGCCGGCGCGCAGCAGGGTGTCGACGTCGGCGACCTGCCGGACGCCACCGCCGACGGTCAGCGGGATGAAGACCGACTCGGCCGTGCGGCGGACCACGTCGAGCATCGTGCCCCGGTCGCTGGAGGAGGCGGTGACGTCGAGGAAGGTCAGCTCGTCCGCGCCGGCCCGGTCGTACGCCGCCGCCAGCTCCACCGGGTCGCCGGCGTCGCGCAGGTCGACGAAGTTGACCCCCTTGACCACGCGACCGGCGTCCACGTCGAGACACGGGATCACCCGCACCGCCACCGTCATGCCGCGAGCCTATCCTTCCCGGCGCCGGCGGGGACCGGCCGGTGAGGCCGGCCACCGTCGGGGTTCCGTGGCGCCGGGAGCGGCGCCCTCGCTCACACCCGCACGAGCATCTTGCCCAGGTTCTCGCCGCGCAGCAGGCCGAGGAACGCCTCCGGGGCGTTCTCGATGCCGTCGACGACCGTCTCGTCGTACGAGACCTTCCCGTCCCGCAGCCAGCCGGCCATCTCGCGCACGAACTCGCCGCGCAGGTGGCCGTGGTCGCCGACCAGGAAACCGCGCAGGGTGAGCCGCTTGCCGATGACCAGCGCCAGGTTGCGCGGCGCGGCCGGGGGCTCGGTGTCGTTGTACTGCGCGATCATGCCGCAGATCGCGGCCCGGCCGTGCAGCCTCATCGCGGAGATCGCCGCCTCCAGGTGGTCCCCGCCGACGTTGTCGAAGTAGACGTCGACGCCGTCCGGGGCGGCGGCCTTCAGCGAGTCGCGTACCGGCCCGTCGTGGTAGTCGAACGCGGCGTCGAAGCCGAGCGCGCGCAGCCGGGCGACCTTCGCCGCCGACCCGGCGCTGCCGACCACGTGCGCCGCGCCCCTGAGCTTGGCGATCTGGCCGACCAGGCTGCCCACCGCGCCGGCGGCGGCGGAGACGAAGACGGTCTCCCCCGCCTTCATCGCGGCGACCTCCAGCAGCCCGGCGTACGCGGTCAGGCCCGTCATGCCGAGCACGCTCAGGTAGGCGGAGACCGGGGCGAGGTCGGGGTCGACCTTCCGGGCGGCCTTCGCGTCGAGCAGCGCGTACTCGCGCCAGCCGAGACCGTGCAGCACGGTGTCGCCGGGCCGGACGCCCTCGGCCTCGCTGGCGACGACCTCGCCGACCGCCCCGCCGTCGAGCGGCGCGTCCAGCGCGAACGGCGGCACGTACGACTTGACGTCGTTCATCCGCCCGCGCATGTACGGGTCGACCGACATGTACCGGTTGCGGACCACGATCTGGCCCGGGCCGGGAGTGGGCACCTCGGTCTCGACGAGGCGGAAGGTGTCGGCCGTCGGCCAGCCCTGGGGGCGGGAGGCGAGGTGGATCTCCCGGTTGCGGGTGCTCACAGCGCCTCGCGCACGGTGAGGGCGACCTCGACGTTGCCACGGGTCGCGTTCGAGTAGGGGCAGACCTGGTGGGCCTGCTCGACGACCTGCTCCGCGGCGGCCCGCTCGACGGCCGGGAGGTCGACCACGAGGGTGACGGCCAGCCCGAAGCCGCCGCTGCCGTTGGCGCCGATGCCCACCTCGGCCTCGACGACCGAGCCGGAGACGTCGACCTTCGCCTTGCGGGCGACCAGGCGCAGTGCCGAGTGGAAGCAGGCGGCGTAGCCGGCCGCGAAGAGCTGCTCGGGGTTGGCGGCGCCGCCGGCGCCACCCATCTCCTTCGGCACGGCGAGGTCCAGGTCGACGGTGCCGTCGGAGGTGCGGACGTGGCCGTCCCGACCGTCCCCGGTGGCGCGGGCGGACGCGGTGTAGAGCACCTGCATGGTGGTCACTGCTCCTTCTGTCGGTGGATCGTCTCGGTGACCCGGGTGAGGGTGTCGCGCAGTTCGACCAGTTCCGCCTCGGTGAGGCCCGTGGCGCGGGCGACCCGCAGCGGCACCTCCTCCATCCGCTGCCGCAGGGCCCGCCCGTCGCCGGTCAGGCCCACCTCCACCCGTCGCTCGTCGCGCGCCGATCGCGTCCGGACGACCAGCCCCGCCCCCTCCAGCCGCTTGAGCAGCGGGGAGAGCGTGCCGGAGTCCAGCCGCAGCGCGGCGCCGAGCTCGGAGACCGTGGGGGCGTCGTCGCGCTCCCAGAGCACCAGCAGCACCAGGTACTGCGGGTAGGTCAGGCCGAACTCGTCGAGGACGGGCCGGTAGACGTCGGTGAGGGCGCGCGACGCAGCGTAGAGCGCGAAGCACACCTGCCGGCGCAGCACCAGATGGTCGGTCACCGGTAAAACGTAGCGCGCGATTAGATTGCGCACAACCGATCAGGGCGGGCGGTGACCGTCGCCACCGGGACGGGACGGGACCACCACCGCCGCGGCGACCGGCTCAGCGGTCGCCGAGATACGCCTCCAGCTCCACCTCGACCAGGTGCTCCGGGTCGAGCAGGCCGGCCACCACCACCAGCGTGGCCACCGGGCGGACCGCGCCGAAGACCGCGTTGTGCGCCCGGCCCACCTCGTCGGCGTACGTCCGGTCGGTGACGTACATCCGCGTCCGCACCACGTCGCCGGGCTCCGCGCCCACCTCGGCCAGCGCGTCCAGCCCGATCCGCAGCGCCTGGGCGGTCTGCGCCGCCGCGTCGCCGACGTGGGTGACCACGCCGTCCACCGTGGAGGTGCAGCCGGCCGTCAAGGCCAGGTCGCCGGCCCGGACCACCCGGCAGTAGCCGTACACCGGCTCCCACGGGCCGCCCGAGCCGAGCCGCGTGACGGTCACGCCGCGGCCAGGGTTTCCAGCGCCTGCGCCACCGTGAAGGCGCCCGCGTACAGGGCCTTGCCGGCGATCACGCCCTCGACCCCGATCGGCTCCAGCGTGGCCAGCGCGCGCAGGTCGTCCAGGGTGGAGACCCCGCCGGAGGCGATCACCGGGGCGTCGGTGCGGGCGCAGACCTCGCGCAGCAGGTCCAGGTTCGGCCCGCGCATGGTGCCGTCCTTGGTGATGTCGGTGACGACGTAGCGCGTCGCACCCGCCTTGTCGAGCCGCTCCAGCACCTCGAACAGGTCACCGCCGTCGCGGGTCCAGCCCCGGGCGGAGAGGGTACGGCCCCGCACGTCCAGCCCGATCGCCACCCGGTCGCCGTACTCCCCGCACACCCGGTCGCACCAGAGGGGATCCTCCAGGGCCGCGGTGCCGATGTTCACCCGGGCGGCGCCCGTGCCCAGCGCGGCGTGCAACGACTCGTCGTCGCGGATGCCGCCGGACAGCTCCACCTTCACGTCGAGCTGACGCACCACCTCGGCCAGCAGGTGCGCGTTGGAGCCCCGGCCGAACGCGGCGTCGAGGTCGACCAGGTGGATCCACTCGGCGCCGTCCCGCTGCCAGGCCAGCGCGGCCTCCAGCGGGTCGCCGTACGTCGTCTCGCTGCCGGCGGCGCCCTGCACGAGTCGGACGGCCTGGCCGTCGGCGACGTCCACGGCGGGCAACAGGGTGAGGCTCACGGTTTATCTCCTCGAGTTCAGGTGCGACGGTCCAGGGCGATCACGACGATCGCCGGCAGTACGAGCAGCAACAGCACGACCAGCGCGATCCGCAGCGCCAGATCGTCGACGAACGTCCAGATCAGCGCCATCGCCGCCAGGGTCAGCAGCACGATGGCGGCGCGTTCGCCGCGGCTGTGCCGGGGCAGCCGGCCCGTGCGCCCCCGGCGCAGCGACGGCGTCAACCGGCGTACCAACGCCCGACGTCGCGACCGCCGGGCCGCCCGGCGCTCACGCACGACCCGTTCCCGCGCGGCCTGCGCCTCCCGGGCCGCCCGGCGCCGGGCCCGCTCCTTGCTCACGACGTGCCCCGCCGACGGGCGGGAGCGGGCCGCGGCGGGGTCGCCGCGCAGGCCGGGCGCTCAGTCACCGGTGGGGAGCGTGGCGAGCCAGTTGCGCAGCAGCGCGGCACCGGTGTCGGCGGACTTCTCCGGGTGGAACTGCGCGGCGCGGAGCGGACCCCGCTCCACGGCCGCCACGAAGTCCGTGTCGTGGTGGGCGGTGGTGACCGTGGCGCCGGACTCCGCCAGCGCCCCCGGGTCGGCGACCCCGTACGAGTGCACGAAGTAGAACCGGCTGTCGGCCGGCAGGCCGGCGAAGAGCACCGAATCCGCCGGCGCCGTGACCGTGTTCCAGCCCATGTGCGGCAGCCGGGCGGCGGCCAGCCTGGTCACCCCGCCCGGGAGCAGCCCGAGGCCCTTGGTCACCACCCCGTGCTCGTCGCCGTGCTCGAAGAGCACCTGCATGCCCACGCAGATGCCCAGCACGGGGCGGCCGGCGGCGACACGCTCGGCGATCACCGGGCCGGCCCCGAGCGCCTCGATCCCGGCCATGCAGGCGGCGAACGCGCCGACACCCGGCACCACCAGGCCGTCCGCCTCGGCGGCGGCCGTCAGGTCGTCGGTCACCGTCACGTCCGCGCCGGCGCGAGCCAGTGCCCGCTCCGCCGAACGCAGGTTGCCCGACCCGTAGTCGAGCACCACGACGCGGCTCATGCCGTCACCACCCCCCGGTCGGTGGCGGCGCGACGCCGTCGCGCCGTCCGCCCGCTCACGAGCCCTCTCCCGGCAGCATCCAGAGCACGCCGGCGACCGTGGCCATGACGGCGAGCAACGCGGTGACGACCACCGCGCCGCGCGGGGCGCCCTGCCGGTGCAACGACCACGCCCCGCCGACCAGCACCCCAGCCAGGATCAGCAGCAACGACGGCAGCACCCCACCCATCAGGCCCGCCCTCCGCTCGCGACTGCGGGACTCCGCTGCGCTGCGTTCCTCACGCTCACCGAGACCTGCTCGTTCGCGACTGCGGGACTCCGCTGCGCTGCGTTCCTCACGCTCACAGGGCCCCCTTCGTGCTGGGGATGGCGCCCGCCGCGCGCGGGTCGATCGCCGTGGCCTCGCGCAGCGCGCGGGAGACCGCCTTGAACTGGGCCTCCACCACGTGGTGGGCGTCCGGGTGACCGCCGGGGCGCGCCGCCCGCAGCACGTCCACGTGCAGGGTGATCCGGGCCGCCTGGCCGAAGGACTCCCAGATGTGGCGGGTCATGCTGGTCGGGTAGACCGGCCCGATGTACGGCGCCAGCGCCGGCTCGTCGTGCACCACGTACGGGCGGCCGGAGAGGTCGACGGCGGCCCGGACGAGGACCTCGTCCATCGGGACGGTGGCCGAGCCGTACCGTCGGATGCCGGCCTTGTCCCCCAGCGCCTGGTCGAACGCGGCGCCCAGGGCGAGCGCGGTGTCCTCCATCGTGTGGTGGGCGTCGATCTCCAGGTCGCCGACGGTACGCACGGTCAGGTCGAAGCCGCCGTGCCGGGCGATCTGGTGCAGCATGTGGTCGTAGAAACCCACCCCGGTGCCGATCTCGGCCCGGCCGGTGCCGTCCAGGTCGATCTCGACGAGGACCTTCGTCTCCTTGGTGATCCGCTCCACGCGGGCGGTCCGGCTCATTGCCTGCCTTTCGGTCGCGACTGCGGGGCTCGCGGGGTCACTCGTGCTCCCGTCGGAGCTTCTCCATGGCGGTCAGGAACGCGTCGGTCTCGGCGGGGGTGCCGGCGGTGACCCGCAGCCAGCCGGGCAGGCCGACGTCGCGCACCAGCACGCCGGCGTCGAGCAGGGTGCGCCAGGCGGCGGCCTGGTCGCCCCCGACCTCGAACAGCACGAAGTTGGCGTCGCTGTCGGCCACCCGCAGCCCCCGGTCGCGCAGCCGGGCCACGATCCGGTCCCGCTGCTCGCTGATCGCGGTCACCGTGGCGAGCAGGACGTCGCGGTGCGCCAGCGCCGCGCGGGCCGCGGCCTGGGTGAGCGCCGAGAGGTGGTACGGCAGCCGGACGAGCTGCACCGCCGCCACCACCGCCGCGTCGGCGGCCAGGTAGCCCAGCCGGCCGCCGGCGAACCCGAACGCCTTGCTCATCGTCCGGGTCACCACCAGCCGCGGATGCCCGGCAAGCACCGCCAGGGCGCTGACCGTGCCGGGGCGGGCGAACTCGGCGTACGCCTCGTCGACGACCACCATGCCGGGCGCGGCGTCCAGCACCGCGGCGACGACCGACGGGTCGAGGGCGGTGCCGGTCGGGTTGTTCGGCGAGCAGAGGAAGACCACGTCCGGGGCGTGCTCGCGGACCTGGGCGACCGCGTCGGCGGCGGTCAGCCCGTAGTCGACGCCCCGCCGGGCGGGCACCCACCGGGTGCCGGTGCCGAGCGCCAGCAGCGGGTGCATCGAGTATGCCGGGGTGAAGCCGAGCGCGCTGCGCCCCGGCCCGCCGAACGCCTGCAGCAGCTGCTGCTGGATCTCGTTGGAGCCGTTGGCCGCCCACACCTGGTCGACGGTGAGCCCGTGACCGAGGTAGCCGGCCAGGTCGGCGCGCAGCGCCACGGCGTCGCGGTCCGGGTAGCGGTTGAGGTCGCGCAGCTCCGCCGCGAGGGCCTTGCCGATGGCGTCCACCACCGGCTCGGGCACGGGGTAGGAGTTCTCGTTGGTGTTCAGCCGCACCGGCACGTCGAGCTGCGGCGCCCCGTACGGCGACAGCCCGCGCAGGTCGTCGCGGATCGGCAGATCGTCGAGGGTGGTCACGCCGGCACCCCGCCGCGCCCGGTGACGGCCCCGGACCGTCGAGGGTGGTGTCCGCTCATCCCAGCTCCCCCGGGAAGCGCACCTGGACCGCCCGGCCGTGCGCCGGCAGGTCCTCGACGCCGGCCAGGGTGACCACGTGCGGGGCCACCTCCCGCAGCGCCTGCTCGGAGTAGTCGACCAGGTGGATGCCGCGCAGGAAGGACTGCACCGACAGCCCGGAGGAGTGCCGGGCGCAGCCGCCGGTGGGCAGCACGTGGTTGGAGCCGGCGCAGTAGTCACCGAGCGACACCGGCGACCAGGCGCCGACGAAGATCGCCCCGGCGTTGCGCACCCGCAGCGCCCACTCGCGGGCGTCGCGGGTCTGGATCTCCAGGTGCTCGGCCGCGTACGCGTCGACCACCCGCAGCCCGGCGTCGAGGTCGTCCACCAGGACGACGCCGCTCTGCTCGCCGGTGAGCGCGGTGGTGACCCGCTCGGCGTGCTTGGTGGCCGGCACCTGCCGGGCCAGCTCCCGCTCGACGGCCTCGACCAGCTCGACCGAGCAGGTCACCAGCACGCTGGCCGCGAGGGGGTCGTGCTCGGCCTGGCTGACCAGGTCGGCGGCGACGTGCGCCGGGTCGGCCGTGTCGTCGGCCAGGATGGCGATCTCGGTCGGGCCGGCCTCGGCGTCGATGCCGACGACGCCGCGCAGCAGCCGCTTGGCGGCGGTGACCCAGATGTTGCCCGGCCCGGTGATCATGTCGACGGGGTCGCAGTGCGCGCCGCCCTCTGCGTCGACCGCCGCCCCGTACGCGAGCATCGCCACGGCCTGGGCGCCACCGACGGCGTAGACCTCGTCGACGCCGAGCAGGGCGCAGGCGGCGAGCACCCGGGCGTCGGGCAGGCCGCCGTTGTCCTTCTGCGGCGGGCTCGTCACGACCAGCGAGCGCACCCCGGCCGCCTGGGCCGGCACCACGTTCATCACCACGGTCGAGGGGTACATCGCCAGGCCGCCGGGCACGTAGAGGCCGACCCGGTCGACCGGCACCCAGCGCTCGGTCACCGTGCCGCCCGGCACCACCTGGGTGGTGTGGTCGGTGCGGCGCTGGTCGGCGTGCACCTTGCGGGCCCGCGTGATCGACTCGAGCAGCGCGGCGCGCACCTCGGGGGCGAGGGTGCCCTCGGCCTCGGCGATCGCCTCTGCGGGCACCCGCAGCACCTCGGGCGAGACCCCGTCGAAGCGCTCACTGGCCTCCCGGATCGCCGGGTAACCATGCTCCCGGACCGCCTCCACGAGGGGGCGGATCCGCTCGACGGCCACGGAGACGTCGAGTTGGGCACGGGGCAGCAGACGGCGCGGGTCGCGGACGCCGCCGCGCAGGTCGATCCGGTTCAACACCCTTGCGAGTCTAGGCGGCCGGTCCCGACGGCGACCGGCGCCGCCCGTACGCCGGGACGGTGAGCCGGGACACGCCGTCGCGGCGGGATCGGGCTACGCTCGACGCGTGACTGCGCGGCTGCCGGTGTTCCCACTCGGGATGGTCCTCTTTCCCGGCCTGGTGCTGCCGTTGCACATATTCGAGGAGCGCTACCGCGCCCTGGTCCGGCACCTGGTCGCGCTGCCCGAGGAGGCCCCGCGCGAGTTCGGCGTGGTGGCCATCCGGGCCGGCTGGGAGGTCGCCCCGACCGGGCCGGACGGCCGGCCGCTGCCGGGCGGTGACGTCACCCTGCACGACGTGGGCTGCACCGCCGAGCTGCGGCAGGTCACCGAGCGCCCCGACGGCGGCTTCGACATCGTCACGGTCGGCAAGCGCAGGTTCCGCATCGCCGACGTCGACCGCGACGCCGAGCCCTACCTCACCGCCGACGTGGAGTGGCTGCCCGAGCCGGGCGGGCCCGACGAGGTCGCCGACCTGCTCGCCGCCCGGGTGATCTCGGTCTTCCGGCAGTACCTGGGCCTGATCCGCGCCGACGACGAGGGGCTCTCCGAGCAGCTGCCGGAGGACCCGACGGTGCTGTCGCACCTGGTGGCCGCGACGGCCGTGCTGACCGTGGCCGACCGGCAGCGGCTGCTCGCCATCGACGACACCGCCGCCCGGCTGCGCGCCGAGCTGCGACTGCTCAACCGTGAGGCGGCGCTGCTGCGCCAGGTGCGGGCGGTTCCGGTGCCGCTGGCGGAGCTGGCGTCCCCGCCGACCCCCAACTGAGCCCGGGCGCCTCGGGCTCCCGCTCCGGGCGCAGCGACGGCCAGCGGGACCAGCCGGCCAGCAGGGTGTACGCCACCGCCGCGCCGAACGCGGGCAGCAGCAGGTTGCCGTGCGGCACCGGCAGCACGCCGAGCACCAGGTCGATCCCGCCGGCCCGCAGGTCCGCCGGCTTCTCGAAGGCCCTCCCGACGGGCGCGCCCTCCAGCAGCCGCTCGTAGCCGGCCAGCCCCGACCGCCGGCCGACCTGCCAGGCGACCAGCGCCGCGCCGAAGGCGCCGAACGCGGCGGCGAACAGGCCGACCGGCCCCCGCACCCGGCGCAGCAGGAGCCACAGCGCGAGCGCGACGAGCACCCCGAAACCCAGCCCCAGCAGGCTGAACCAGCCGTCGGCGGCGATCGGCTGCTCCGGCTGCGGCTCGGCGTAGATCGCCCCGTCGGCGACCTTGACCACCGGCGTGTCCGGCGCGAGCGCGGCCCAGAGCAGCCCGAGCGGCACCCCCAGCACGGTCACCGCGAGAACCGTCAGCAGGACCAGCCGCAGCGCCCGACCCCGTGGCAGGTCCGGCTCCGCCGGCGGCGCGAGCGGATAGCCGGTGGCGTGATCGAGGCCGGTTCCGTCGGGCAGGTACCGCACCGCCGCGCCGTGCGGTCCGACGTCGGTGGAGGCGTACGGCGGGCCGAAGGCCGTGTCGTACGGAGGGGCGGGTTCCCGGGCGGCGTACGGGTCGGCGGGATCGACGCGGGCCGGTAGGTCGGGCTCGGCCCGGGCGGCAGGCGGGTGGGGCTCGGCCCGGGCGGCAGGCGCCCCCGGTTCGTCGGGCCGGCGGTCGGGCCGGTCGGGTTCGGGGGTGTCCGCGCTCACCCGGTGATCCTCTCAGGCCCGTCGGCCGCGTGGGTCGTCGGTGGCGGCAGACCCGCTCACCGGGCGAAGGGCTCCAGCATCACCGCGGCGGCCTTCAGCCACGCCTGCCGGGTCTCCTGTTGCAGCTGGTGGTACTCGATCGAGGAGCCGGTCTCCAGCGCCGGGTCGTACGGCACCACGGCGACGGCCCGCGTGCGGGTGGCGAAGTGCCGCTCCAGGTCGTCCTGCAAGGGCGAGCGCCCCGGCGTGGGGCAGGAGATCAGGGTGACCGCGTTGTCGGCCAGCTCCCCCATCCCCACCTCGTGCAGCAGGTCCAGCATCCAGTCGGCGCTGAACGCGGCGTCCTCGCGCGGCACGGTGGTCACCACGAGCTGGTCGGCGGCCTGCATGACGGTGCGCCAGTTGGCGCTCTCCACGTTGTTGCCCGTGTCGACGCAGACCACGTCGTGGGTGCGCCGCAGCAGCTCCAGCACCCGCCGGACGGTGAACTGGTCGAGCCGCTGGGCGAACCGCGGGCTCTCCTCGCCGGCCAGCACGTCGTACGAGCCGTCGGAGGCGTGCCGCAGGTAGTCGTCCAGGTGCTCGAGCAGCTCGGGGCCTTCCTTGATCTCGACGTGCGCGAGGTCGCTGACCAGGTGCCGGATGGTCCGGGCGTGCCGGGCGCTGCCGGCGCGCAGCCCGAGTGTGCCGCGCAGTTCGTTGTCGTCCCAGGCCAGCACGCCCCGCCCGCGTACGCTGCCGACGGTCGCCGCGGCCAGCACGGTGGCGGTGGTCTTGTGCACGCCGCCCTTCGGGTTGGCGAACGCGAGCACCCGTGGGGTGCCCAGCTCCCGGCGGAGCACCCCGGCGGCACGCTCCGGCTCGCTCTCCGAGCCACGGGGGCGCCACTCGACGCGGGCCGGATAGCTCGGCGCGGCGGCCACCGGCGCGACGGGCGGCGGCGCGACAGGCGGGGGCACGGCGGCGGGCGGGGGCGCCTGGTGCACGGGCGGGGGCGGCGCGGCGGGCGCCTGGTGGGCTCGGGTGCGGTAGCCGTTGTCGAGCACCGCGTAGCGGGACCGGACCGGGGGCGGCTCGTGCCGGTAGCCGTTGTCCAGCAGCGCGTAGCGCGACTCGACCGACCCCGGGCCGGGGCGTGGCTCGGACTCGGCACGGGGCGGCGGGGCCTGGGCGGGGACCCGGTACGCCGGCTCGACCGGGTATTCCGGATCGGCGCGGTAGCTCGGCTCGACCGGATCCGACCGGTACGTCGGCTCGATGGGATCCGACCGGTACGTCGGCTCGACCGGATCCGACCGGTACGTCGGCTCGATGGGATCCGACCGGTACGTCGGCTCGATGGGATCCGACCGGTACGTCGGCTCGATGGGATCCGACCGGTACGTCGGCTCGACCGGATCCGACCGGTACGTCGGCTCGGGCGGGTACTCCGGCTCCACCCGGTGCGTGGGCTCGGGCGGGTCCACCCGGTAGGCCGGCTCCACCCGGTAGGTGGCCTCGGCCCGGTAACCCGCGTCGACCGGGCGGCCGTACTGCGCGCCGTACGGCGGCGGCCCGGGCTCCGGCACGTACGGCGGCTCCGGGGCCCGTCCGATGGCCGGCACCCGCGCGGCGTAGCCGTTGCCCGACGAGCGGCGGGGCAGCGGCTCCGACGGCAGGGGCGGCGGATCGGCGTGCCGGTCGGCCTCGGCCTGCTCGGCCGTGCGACCGCCGTGCCGGGCCCGGTCGAGCAGCGCCCGCCACCGCGGTGCTGGTTCGGCCGGCCGCCCCCAGCCGGTCTCGCTGCCCTCCACGGCTCGCCCTCCCAGCGCCATCGATGCCCGTCTGACAGGCTACGAACGAAACCCTATTCGGACCACACCTGTCTACGCACCTCCGGTCGTCACCCCCGGCACGGCGCGGGAGCCGGGGTGCCACCGCCACCGGTGTCCGCCGAGGTCGACAGGGTCACCGGGGTCGTCACCCGGGGTGTCGACCCGGTGGACCTCCGTGAGGAGCGCGTCACGCCGGGTGCGGGTTCCGACGTTTCGCCCACCGGCGGGGTCTCCTGGTCGGATCGTCACGGGTGCGTCGGCGCTCAGTCGCGGAGGATGTCGAGCGCGCGGTCCAGGTCGTCAGGGTAGTCGCTGACGAAGTGCACCTCGTCCCGGGTGCGGGGGTGCAGGAAGCTCAACGACCGGGCGTGCAGCCACTGCCGGGCCAAACCGAGCCGGGCGGAGAGGGTCGGGTCCGCGCCGTACGTCAGGTCGCCCACGCACGGGTGCCGCAGCGTGGAGAAGTGCACCCGGATCTGGTGCGTACGACCGGTCTCCAGCCGGACGTCGACCAGGCTGGCCGCCGGGAACGCCTCCACGGTGTCGTAGTGGGTGATGCTCGGCTTGCCGCCGGAGACCACCGCCCAGCGGTAGTCGTGGGTGGGGTGCCGGTCGATCGGGGCGTCGATGGTGCCGCGCAGCGGGTCGAGGTGCCCCTGCACCACCGCGTGGTAGCGCTTCTCCACCTCGCGGTACTTGAAGGCCCGCTTCAACGCGGTGTACGCCTGCTCGCTCTTGGCCACCACCATGATGCCCGTGGTGCCCACGTCGAGCCGGTGCACCACGCCCTGCCGCTCGGCGGCGCCGCTGGTGGAGATGCGGTGCCCGACGGCGGCCAGCGCGCCGATCACCGTCGGGCCGGTCCAGCCGGGGCTCGGGTGGGCCGCGACGCCGACCGGCTTGTCCACCACCACGATGTCGTCGTCGGCGTACACCACCCGCAGGCCGGGCACCGCCTGCGGCACCACGGTGGGCGCAGTGACCGGCGCGGGCAGGGTCACCTCCAGCCACGACCCGGCCTTCACGCGGTGGGAGTTGGGCCGGGCGACCCCGTCGACCAGCGCGTCGCCGGCGTCGACCAGGGCGGCTGCTGCGGTGCGGGACAACCCGAACAGCCGCGACACGGCCTGGTCGAGCCGCGTGCCGTCGAGGCCGTCGGGAACGGGCAGGGAACGGTGGTCGCCGCCGGCGGCGAAGGCGGCCGTCATGCCCGCTCCCGCTGACCGGCGTCGACCTGCGCCGCCTCGTCGGTGGACCCGCCGTGGCCGATCCGGCTGCCGTCGCGCTGCCGGCCGGTCAGCTCGAGCAGGAGGGCGAGCAGCACGCCGCAGACCAGGGCGCTGTCGGCCAGGTTGAACACCGGGAACACCCGGCCGTACGGGGCGAAGACGCTGACCATGTCCACCACGTGCCCGACGAACCAACCCGGGGCACGGAAGACCCGGTCGGCGAAGTTGCCCAACGCGCCGCCCAGCACCAGGCCCAGCGAGATCGCCCAGGGCAACGAGCGCAGGCGCAGCGCCATCCAGACGATCCAACCGACCACCCCGAGGGTGATCAGCGGGAAGATCCAGGTGTGATCGGCACCGATGCTCCACGCCGCGCCGCTGTTGCGGGTGAGGCTGAGGTAGACCGCACCGCCGAGCAGCCGGACGGGCTCCCGGTCCTCCAGGGCCGCCAGGGCGAGGTGCTTGGTGGCGGCGTCGGCGGCGAGCAGGGTCAGCGCGAGGCCGAACAGGATGGCGACGGGCCGTCGGTGGTGCGTGCCGGCCCTCGGCTCGGCGCTGCCGGCACCCGGCTCAGCGCTGCCGGGCCCGGCGGGCGGTGCTTCGGACATCTGCTCCCCATCGACGCTCGCGGCGACGCTCACGCGCCGCCTCCCATGGCCGCCGGGGAGCGGGGCTCAGCGCCGCTCCTCCAGCTGCTTGCACGTCACGCAGAGGGTGGCCGAGGGGAAGGCGGCGAGCCGCTCCACCGGGATGGGGTTGCCGCACCGCTCGCACCAGCCGTAGCCACCCTCGTCGAGTCGCTCCAACGCGCGCTCGACCTGCGTGATCCGTTCCAGGATGCTGTTGGCGAGTGAGATCTCCTGCTCACGCTCGAACGTCTTGGTTCCGGTGTCGGCCTGGTCGTCCCCGGCCGAGTCGGTCAGCCGGTCGCGCTGCAGCTCGGTGATCTCGCTCAGCGTCCGATCGTACTCGGCGCGCAATTCGTCACGCCGCGCCGCCAGGGCCGCCCGGATCTTCTCGGTCTCCGCAGCGCTGCGGGTGGCCTTCGCCACCGGCTTCCGGCCGGCGGTCCTGGTGTCGGCTGGCTTCGCCATCGTCGCTCCCTCGGCCGCGGAACCGCGGCGGTCCGCGGCACCTGGACGGGGGCAGCCGGCATCGGCGCCCCCAGGTACGAAAGGGGCGCGCGGCGACGGGGCCGCGCACTCCGGAGGATCGCAAGAATACGGAACGTACAGGCGCGCGACAACGTGCCGCTCCGACGCACCGCCGTTCGGCCCCTAGTCATCCCTAACGGGGGCAAAAGGAACGCTAGCAGATCACGTGTCGGGTCCCCGGCCGTACTCGCCAAACCAGCGGGCCAGCCGGCCCCGCCGGCTGACCGCCCGCAGCCGGCGCTCCGTCTCGTCGCGCACGCCGGCGGTGGCCACGATCAGCATGCTGTCGCCGGTCGTCAGCCGGAAGTCCGGTCCCGGCACGACGCCCGTCCCGTCGCGCAGCACCAGCGTCACGGAGGCGCCCGGTGGCAGCCGCAACTCGTCGACGTGCACCCCGGCCAGCCGGGAACCCGGCGGCACCTCCAACTGGAGCAGGTCCGCGCCCATCCGCTCCAGCGGCGCCGTCTCCACCCGGATCTCGGTCGCCTCCGCCGGAGCGGTCACCCGCAGCCGGCGGGCCACGGGGCCCAGCGTCCCGGTCTGCAGCAACGTGAAGATCACCACCAGCACGAAGACCGCGTCGAAGAGCCGGTCGGCGCCGGGCACCCGCTGCGACAGCGGAATGGTGGTGAGCACGATCGGCACCGCCCCGCGCAGCCCCGCCCAGGACAGGAACGCCTGCTCGCGCAGGTCGAACCGGAACGGCAGCGCGGACGCCGCCACCGACAACGGCCGGGCCAGCAGCACCAGCGCCAGCCCGGCGACCACGGCCGGCAGCACCGCCGAGCCCAACCGGCCCGGCGAGACGAGCAGCCCGAGCAGCACGAAGAGCCCGATCTGGGCCAGCCAGGCGAGGCCGTCGGCGAAGCCGAGGATCGCCTGCCGGTGCGGCAGCCGGGCGTTGCCGAGGACCACCCCCGCCACGTAGACGGCGAGGAAGCCCGAGGCGTGCAGCGCGGCAGCGGCGGCGTAGGCGAACACGGTCAGCCCGACCGCCGCGATCGGGTAGAGCCCCGCTGACGGCAGCGCCGCCCGGCGCAGCGCCCACCGCCCGCCGAGGCCGGCCGCGAAGCCGACCCCCGCGCCCACGCCCAGCTCGTAGCTCACCAGGGAGATCTCGTACCACCACGGGTGGGCGACCCCTTCCCGGGACAGCAGCACCACCAGCAGCACCACCGGGGCGTCGTTCATCCCCGACTCCGCCTCCAACGTGGCGACCAGTCGGGGCGGCAGCCGCAACCGCCGCAGCGTGGCGAAGATCGCCGCCGCGTCGGTGGAGGAGAGCACCGCGCCGTAGAGCAGGGCCAGCCGCCAGTCCAGTCCCAGCAGCAGGTGCAGAACGACACCGACGACACCGACGCTGACCGCCACACCGACCGTGGAGAGCAGGGCGGCCAGCCCCAGCACCGGACGCAGGGTGCTCCACCGGGCGGTCAGCCCGCCCTCGGCGATGATCACGATGAGCGCGCAGAAGCCCAGGGTCCGGGTCAGCTCGACGTCGTCGAAGCCGATGCCCAGCCCCGCCTCGCCGATCGCCACCCCGAGGGCCAGGTAGAACAGCAGGCTCGGCACCCCGAGCCGGGTGGAGACACGGACCGCGCCGACCGCTACCAGCAGGACACCGGCGCCGAGCAGGAGCGCGAGATCCAGTCCGGGCGTCACCGCCGTCCGGCTCCGGCGTCCGTCACCCGGCGCCCCCGTCGCGCAGCCGGCGCAGTGCCTCCGCAAGCTCGGCGGCGGGGCCCTCGACCAGGAAGAGCTTGTCGCGGCTGGCCGCGCCGGTGCGCAACGACACCATGCCCGGCCGTACGCCGAGCGCGCCGGCCAGCGCCCGGCGGGCCGCCTCGGTGGCCCGCCCGTCCACGGCCGGGGCGTTCACCGCGATCACGAGGGCGGGCCCGTGCGGGCCGTCGAAGCGGCCTCCGACCCGGGCCCGGGCGGAGCCGGGCTTCACCCGGACCGCGACGGTCAACGTGGCGTCCACGGGGGAACCGTCGGCCACTCAGAGCCGGCCGGCGTCGGCGAGCAGGGCGGTGTCGGGCGCGCAACGGGCGCAGGGGGTGAAGCCGAGGTCGACGGCCTCGGCGACCGGGAGCGGCTCGTGGCGCCGCCCCGCGAGGTAGGCGCAGTCGGCCAGGTGGTAGCGGGGCCGCCCGTCGACCACCCGGACCTCGGCGTCGAGGCGGGCCACCCGGGCGGCCTCGGCCGGCGTCACGTCCTGCGCGGGCGGCTCGTCGTCGTAGGCCACGGCCGGGCCGGCCCCGGGGTCGTCGTCGGCCACCGGCGGCCCGGGCGGTTGCCGCCACCCGGTGCCGTCGGCCTCGACCGTGGGAGGAACGCGCGGGACGGGGATCTCCGGCTCCGCCGACGAGCTGCGGGCGGAGCCGGGGTCGGCCGGGCGGGCTGCCCGGCGTGGCCGCCACCCCGGCCGGCCCGGATCCGCCGTCGCCCGGTCCGCGGCCGCCTGGCGGGCGCCCGCGACCAACGCGACGGCGGCCAGCAGGCTGGCCGTGATGGAGATGGTCAGAAAGACGCTGGAGCCACCGGCCAGGCCGAGCACCAGCAGCACCACCGCGACGAGGATGAGCAGGAGACTGGCGACTATCACGGCTCACCCCCGCCGCGTCGTGCTGATGAGGCGAGGTCGGCGACCGCCATGGTGGTGACGGTCGCCGACCGATGGTTCAGCGACCGGCTTCGAGAGCCCCGGAGCGACCGCCGCCGTAGGAACCGGCGAGACCGGCGGTGGCCAGCCCGTTGCCGCTGCCGGCGGCCCGGGTGCCCTCACGGGTCATCTCGACCTCCAAGCCCTGGCCGCGACCGTCGAGGTCACGCAGCTGGCTCTCCAGGTAGGCCTTGAGCCGGGTGCGGTACTCACGCTCGAACTGCTTGAGCTCCTCGATGTGCTTCTGCAGCGCGGTGCGCTTGGCGTCCAGGCCGCCCATGGCCTCCTGGTGCCGCTGGCGGGCGTCGCGCTCCAGCGCGTCGGCCTTGGCGCGGGCCTCGCGGGTGACCTCCTCGGCCTTGGAACGGGCCTCGGAGAGCAGCTGGTCGGCCTCGCGACGGGCGTCGGAGACATGGTCGTCGGCCGTGCGCTGGGCCATCATCAGCACCCGCAGCGCCTGCTGCTCGCCGTCGGCGCCACCGACGGCCGGGCCGCCGGCGGAGCGGACCTGCTCCAGCTCGGCCTGCATCGCGCGGGCGGCCTGCTCGGCCGCCGCCTTGTCGCGCTGCACCCGGTCGAGCTGGGCCTTGACGTCGTTGAGCTCCGCCGCGAGACGGGCGTCGCCGCCGGGGCCGGCGGGGGCGCCACCACGGCCACCGCGCTCCACCTGGGCGCGCAGCTCGTTGTTCTCCTCGATGAGACGGGCAAGCTCACGCTCGACCTCGTCGAGGAAAGCGTCGACCTCCTCCTCGTCGTAGCCCCGCTTGCCGATCGGCGGCTTTTTGAAGGCGACGTTGTGGACGTCGGCCGGGGTCAGCGGCATCGAAACTCCTCGGGTCAGTTGCGGCCGCGAAAGCGCGTCGGTCATCAGACGGTGCCGATGATCGACCGCCTCAACACGAACTCCATCAGCACGAACAGGATAACCAGGAGCACAAGTGAGGCCAGGTCGATGCTCACGGTACCAATTCGCAACGGAGGGATCACACGCCTCAACGCGTTGAGAGGGGGATCAGTGACGCTCCACACGATTTCCAGCCCCACCGATGCCCCACGCCCCGGCTGCCAGCGGCGACCGTACTGCAGGACGGCGCTCAGGACGAACCGGGCCAGCAGGACGAGCAGGAAGAAGTAGAGCACCAGATACAGCACTTGCAGCACGATCGACAACACGGCGCGACGTCCCTCGGGTCGGGCGGGGCTAGCTCAGGCTGAAGAAGCCGCCCTCGGCGATCTTGGCCTTGTCCTCCGCGGTGACCTGGACATTGGCCGGTGAGAGCAGGAACACCCGATTGGTCACGCGCTCGATCGTACCCCGCAGCCCGAACGCGAGACCGGCGGCGAAGTCGACAAGCCGACGCGCGTCCGCCTCGTCCATCTCGGTGAGGTTGATGATCACCGGGACCCCGTCGCGGAAGTGCTCACCGATGGTGCGCGCCTCGCGGTAGGTGGTGGGGTGCAGCGTCGTGATCTGGTAGCGCTGCTCCTCCTCGGCGACCACCGCGCGCTCCCGGGGCTGCGCC
Organism: Micromonospora sp. CPCC 205546; assembly: GCF_036902715.1. Classification (NCBI taxonomy): domain Bacteria; kingdom Bacillati; phylum Actinomycetota; class Actinomycetes; order Micromonosporales; family Micromonosporaceae; genus Micromonospora; species Micromonospora sp. CPCC 205546. The sequence continues at coordinate 13,947 of NZ_JBAKHL010000035.1, read as the reverse complement.
TGCGGCGCCAGGGCCAGGTTGTCGCGGGTGTGGTAGGTCAGCGCACCCGAGGTGTCACCGGCCGACGGCCGGGTGATGGAACGGACGCTGGACCGCTCGGACCGCTCCGGCCGGTCGGTGTCGCCCCGCTCGACGTCGGCCGCCCGGCCGGCGGCGCGCTCGGAGAGCCGGCCACGGTCACCGAGCCGGGACCGGGGCGCCGGCGGCTCCTCGGAGTCGTCCTCCTCGTCGTCGGCGAACTCCTCCGAGTACCGGCTCTGCCGGTAGCGCGAATCGCGGTAACCACCCTTGTCGTAGCCACCGTCGTCGTAGGCCCGCTCGTCGTCCTCTTCAACCAGACCGAGCCAGACCCCCGCCTTGCGCAGTGCACCCATCCCGCGCCCTTCCCGTCCGCCGTGCGGCACGCGCCCCCGTACCCGTGTCGCTTGTCGCGAGTGGACCACTTCTGCCCACTGGAGCGGACCGGCAATCCCCTGGCGCGCGATTCGCGTCGCACGCCACGACCCCCGATCACGGGACGCCGATCCCTCAAACAACACAGATGTAATTTGCTTCCCGCGGTCAGGCTACCGCAGCGTGGGACGCATTCCGAGCAACGCGCTGCCGACGCGGACATGTGTCGCGCCGTACCGGATCGCGATTTCCAGGTCCCCGCTCATCCCGGCCGACAGCGCGGTGGCTCCCGGATGGACCGCCCGGAACGCGGCGGCCACCTCGGCCAACCGGGCGAACGCCCGCTCCGGCTCCCAGCCCAGCGGCGCCACCGCCATCAGGCCGGTCAGCCGCAGCGCCTGCGCGCCTGCCACCACCTCGGCCACCGCGCCGAGCCCGGCACCCGGGTCGGCCGAGTCCGGCAGTGCACCGCCCCGCGCGACGTCACCGTCGATGCTCACCTGGACCAGCACGTCCAGCGGGCGGTCCCGCGCCGTCGCCGATGCCGCGTCCAGCGCCCGCGCCAACCGGACACTGTCGACCGAGTGCACGACATCGGCGTAGCGGACCACCGAACGGGCCTTGTTGCGCTGCAACTGCCCGATGAAGTGCCACCGGGGGGTGACCCCGGCCGCGGCCACCTCGACCGCCTTGCCGGACGCCTCCTGGTCGCGGTTCTCCCCCACGTCGGCGACGCCGAGCCCGGCCAGGGCCACCACGTCCCCGGCCGGGTAGGTCTTGGTCACCGCGATCATCGTGACCTCGGCGGTGTCGCGGCCCGCGGCGGCACAGGCGCCCGCGATCCGGGACCGTACGCGGTCCAGGCCGGCCGCGATCTCGGCGCGCCGGTCCGGACGCACCGTGGCTGGGCTGTCGGTCATCGGCGGTACTCAGGAACCGTTCTTGAGGAAGTCGGGCACGTCGACGTCGTCGAAGAGCACCCGGCGGGGCGACTGTTGCGGGGCCGGCATGGTGGCCGGCGGCGCGACCGGGGTGCTCGGCTGGGCCGGCTGGTTCTGGTTGCTCTTGCGGGGCGGCTCGGCCGCCTTGTACGCCGGTGCGCCCCCGTCGAAGCCCGCCGCGATGACGGTGACCCGCACCTCGTCGCCGAGGGCGTCGTCGATGACGGCGCCGAAGATGATGTTGGCGTCCGGGTGGGCCGCGTCCGTGACGAGCTGGGCCGCGTCGTTGATCTCGAACAGGCCCAGGTCCGACCCGCCGGCGATGGAGAGCAGCACGCCGCGCGCGCCGTCCATGCTCTGCTCGAGCAGCGGGCTGGAGATGGCCGCCTCGGCCGCCTCCACGGCGCGGTTCTCGCCGCGGGCGCTGCCGATGCCCATGAGGGCGCTGCCCGCGCCGCTCATCACGCTCTTGACGTCGGCGAAGTCGAGGTTGATCAGACCCGGCGTGGTGATCAGGTCGGTGATGCCCTGGACGCCGGAGAGCAGCACCTGGTCGGCGGTGCGGAACGCGTCCATCATGCTGATGTTGCGGTCGCCGAGGGCCAGCAGCCGGTCGTTGGGGATGACGATCAGCGTGTCGCACTGGTTGCGCAGCTCGTCTATTCCGGACTCCGCCTGCACCTGGCGGCGCTTGCCCTCGAACGAGAACGGCCGGGTGACCACACCGATGGTCAGCGCGCCGAGCTTGCGGGCGATGTTCGCCACCACGGGCGCCCCGCCGGTGCCGGTGCCGCCGCCCTCGCCGCAGGTCACGAAGACCATGTCGGCGCCCTTGAGCACCTCCTCGATCTCGTCGCGGTGGTCCTCGGCGGCGTTCTTTCCGACGTCGGGGTTGGCGCCGGCGCCGAGCCCACGGGTCAGCTCACGGCCGACGTCGAGCTTCACGTCGGCGTCGCTCATGAGCAGCGCCTGCGCGTCGGTGTTGATCGCGATGAACTCGACGCCCTTGAGCCCAACCTCGATCATCCGGTTGACGGCGTTGACGCCGCCGCCACCGATGCCGACGACCTTGATGACCGCCAGGTAGTTGTGCGGAGGTGTCATCCTCGGTCCTTTCCCTTCGAGATTGGCTTGGGCCGACCGGGTAGGGCCTGGCCAGACCAGCGGTAGACGACAGCTGTCTCCAGCGAGGACCAGGGTCAAACCCTAACCCTCTACTAGAGGCTTACTGTTATGTCAACCACTGATCCCCTTCGGGGCAACGTAAGCGCCCTCACGCGATGAGCCAAGGACCCGCTCGGCGTGTCGTCACGGGAGCGGGCCGGGTCACGTCGCGCAGCGGGGCGGCCCGTCACCGCAGCGTCACCACGTCCGGCGCGCTGACGTCGATGGTGTCGGCCTTGCGGTCGAGCAGCGCGGTGGCCACCCGGGCCTTGTCCGCGCCCCGGGTCGCGTCCCCCCAGACCACCGCCCGGCCGCCGCGCAGCCGCAGCGTGATCCGGGCCAGTCCCTCGACGGTCACGTCCACCAGCTCGGCGCGCAGTTGCGGGGTGAGCGCGCCGAGCACCTCCAGCGCCGCCCGGGTCGACCCGTCGCCCGGTCCCGGGTCGGCGAGCCGGACCACCGGCAGGCCGTCCGGTGGCCGCGGCACGCTCCGGAAGACCACCCCCGCGCGGTCGACCACCACGAACTGCTCACCGCGCGGCACCGCCGCCACGCCGGTGCGCTCGGTCACCCGCACCACCAGCGTGTCCGGCCAGTCCCGGGTGACCACCGCCCGCTCGACCGCCGGCAGCCCGCCGACCCGCCGCGCGGTGGCGGCCAGGTCGACCCGGGCCAGCGGGGCGTCGTCGGGCACCGCGGCCGCGTCGCGGACCTGCACCGTGGTGACCAGCTCGGCGCCCTCGACACGGACCTCGCGCACCCCGAACAGGCCGGTGCCGAGCAGGGTCCAGGCGACCAGCCCGGCCACCCCGAGCACGCCCGCGGCGACCGCCCACGGCAGCGCGGCGCGCATCCGGCGCTGCCGGGCCCGGGCCATGAACCGACGGGTCGAGGCGGGCACGGCGTCGCTGCCGGCGCGCACCAGCTGCCAGCGGCGCTCGGGCCCACGCCGGCCGCCGCCGTCCGCGCCGGTGGTGCGCCCCCGCGCCGGGCCGGGACTCATCCGGCCGCGGGCGCCGCGCCGTCCGGAACCGCGCCGCCGGCACCCCCGGCACCGGGGACGGTGCCGCCGATGGTCGTCGCTCCGCCCGCCTCACCGCCGGGCGTCGTGCCCGTCGGGGCCGCGGGATCGGCGGTACGCGCCGACAGGGCTGCCAGCAGCTGGTCGCCCATCAGGGAGATCGGCGGGGCGCCCATCGTCACCACGACGTCGCCGGGGCGGGCCCGCCGGGCCACCTCCACCGGCGCGTCCTCCCACGAGTCCACGAAGACCTTCCGCTCCGCCGGCAGCGCCACCGCCTCGATCAGCGCCGCCGACCCCTCCCCCGGCTCGCGCAGCTCGCCCGGACCGAAGACCTCCAGCAGCACCAGCTCGTCGGCGATGGCCAACGACTCGGCGATCTCCGCCTGCAGCTCACGGGTGCGGTAGAGCCGGTAGGGCTGGAAGACCACGATCACCCGGCCGTCCCCGGCCACCTCGCGCAGCGTCTGCAACGCCAGCGTCATCGAGGTCGGGTGGTAGGCGTACTCGTCGTAGACCAGCACGTCGTCCGCCACGCCCTTGCGCTCGAAGCGCCGCCGCACGCCGGGGAACGCCGCGAGCGCGCCCTCCGCTGCCTCCAGCGGCAGTCCCAGCAGGTACGCGGTCAGCACGGCCGAGGCGCTGTTGAGCCCCATGTGCCGCCCCGGAACCGGCAGCCGGAACTCGCCCAGCGACCGTCCGTCGACGCCGGCGATGTAGCGCACCCCCCGGGCCGAGGAGGCGACGTCGGTCAGCCGCAGGTCGGCGTCGGCCGCCTCGCCGTACGTGTGCACCCGGCGACCCTCCGCCCGCAGCGTCTCGGCCAGCCGCCGCCCGCCCGGGTCGTCGGCGCAGGTGATGATGAACCCGTCCGGGTCGGTGAGCCGGGCGAACTCGGCGAACGCCGCCTCCAGCGTGGCGAGGTCGCCGTAGGTGTTCAGGTGGTCGGCCTCGACGTTGGTGATGATCGACACGTACGGGCGGTAGATCAGGAAGGAGCGGTCGCTCTCGTCCGCCTCGACCACGAAGTACTCGCCCGTGCCGTGGTGGGCGCCCGAGCCGACCTCGGAGATCTCCCCACCGATCACGAAGGACGGGTCCTGCCCGGCCTGCTGCAGCACCATCGTCACCATGGAGGTGGTGGTGGTCTTGCCGTGGGTGCCCGCGACCGCCACCGTGCGGCGGCCCGTCATCGCCGCGGCCAGCGCCTCCGAGCGGTGCAGCACGCGCAGGCCGCGCCGGCGCGCCTCCACCATCTCCAGGTGGTCCTGCGGAATCGCCGAGGAGTAGACGACCGTGTCGACGCCGTCGAGGTTGGACGTCTCGTGGCTCATGTGGACGGTGCCGCCGAGGGCGCGCATGCCGGCCAGCGAGGGCCACTCCCGCAGCTCGCTGCCGGAGACCCGGATGCCCCGGGTGAGGAACAGCCGGGCCAGCCCGCTCATGCCGACCCCGCCGACCCCGATCAGGTGGATCGTGCCGAGGTCCTCGGCGGTGAGCGTGCCGGCCGGGGTGAACTGTGCGGTGTTCATGCCGAGTACCTTCCCGTCGCGGTGCGCCCGGTCAAGGGGGCACCGTCGTTCACGACTGCGGGGCTCGCAAGCTCACTCCTCGCGCTCACGGTGCCACCGCCTCGTAGACGAAGTTGAGCAGCGCCTCGTCGCCGTCGCGGCGACCGTACGCGGCGGCGGCGGCGCCCATCGCGTGCAACCGGTGCGGGTCGCGGATCAGCGGGATCACCGTCCGCTCGACCCAGTCCGGCGTCAGCTCCGCGTCGTCGACGAGCAGCCCGCCGCCGGCCTCCACCACGGGCAGCGCGTTGCGCTTCTGCTCCTGGTTGCTGTGCGGGTACGGCACGTAGATGGTGGGCAGCCCGATCGCGGCCACCTCGGCGCAGGTCATCGCCCCACCGCGGCCGAGCATCAGGTCCGCCGCCGCGTAGCCGGCCTCCATCTCGGACAGGTACGGCAGCGTCACGTACGGCACCGGCAGGTCGGTGGGGACCGGCACCGGCTCGTTGCGGGCGCCGATCACGTGCAGCACCTGCACCCCGTTGCGGGCGAGTTCCTTGGCCGCGCCGGCGACGGCGAGGTTGATCGAGCGGGCGCCCTGCGAGCCGCCGGCGACGAAGAGCACCGGCAGGTCGGGACGGAGCCCGAAGTGGGCCCTGGCCGCGTTGCGCATGGCGAACCGGTCCAGCCCGGCGATGCCCCGGCGCAGCGGCACACCGACCACCCGGGCGTCGCGCAGGGCCTCGGCCTGGGCGGGCTGGTGGGGGAAGCCGACGGCCACATGGTTGGTGAACCGCATCCCCAGCCGGTTGGCCACCCCCGGCGGCACGTTGACCTCGTGGATGACGATCGGCAGCTCCCGCCGCCAGGCGGCGAGATAGGCCGGCACGGAGACGTACCCGCCGAAGCCGACCACCACGTCGGCGCGCACCTCGTCGATGACCTTGCCCGCGGCGCGCGCCGCGGTCCACATCCGACCCGGGGTCTTGACCAGGTTCAGATTCACCGAGCGGGGCAGCTGGTAGGCCGGGATCTGCCGCAGGTCGTAGCCCTGCGGCGGGATCAGCTCGTTCTCCAGGCCCCGCGGTGTGCCGAGGCAGGTGATCCGGACGCCGGGGTCGTGTCGGCGCAGGCAGTCGGCGAAGGCGAGCAGCGGGTAGATGTGCCCCCCGGTGCCACCTCCCGCGAGCACCACCGAACGCAGCGGACCCATCAACGTCTCCTCTCGTCCGCCGACCCGCGGCGGGTCCGGGCCAGCCGGACACCGCGCGGTGCGGCCTGGTCGTCTTCTCGCCGCTCCCGCGACCGGGGCACGGACCCTCGGGCAGCCGGGGACGCCGCCGCACGGCGGCGCCGCCCGGGAAGCGGCGGCAACGGGGCCCAGAGTAGTCGGACCCATCGGGCCGGCGGACGGGCATGCAGCGCTCGGGCGGCATCGGGTTCGGCGCGGGCGAAGGAGGCGAGCATCCCGATCGCGGCGAGCGTCACGACCAGGGCGCTGCCGCCGTCGGAGATGAACGGCAGCGGCACGCCGGTCAGCGGCAGCAGACCGACCACCCCACCGATGTTGATCACCGCCTGGCCGACCAGCCAGGCCGTCGCCGCCGCGGCGGCGAGCCGACGGAACGGGTCCTCGACCCGGCGGGCGATCCGCAGGCCGGTGTACGCGAGCACGGCGAAGAGCGCCACCACCACGACGCACCCGACGACGCCCAGCTCCTCGGCGACCACGGCGAAGATGAAGTCGTTCTCCGCCGCCGGCAGCCACTGCCACTTGAGGCTGCTCTTGCCGAGGCCGACGCCGAACCAGCCGCCGTTCTCGATCGCGTAGCGCGCCTGGGCGATCTGGTAGCAGTCCTCCAGCTTGCACTGGTCCGGCGGCGGTGGGTCGATGAAGGCGGTCAGCCGGGCCAGTCGGTAGTTCTCCTCGCCCTTCTCGCCGGAGCCGGCGCCGAGCGATGCCACCGCGACCAGCAGGCCGATGCCGAGCAGGCCCACCGCGGAGAGCGCGGCGAAGACGCGCTTGCGCACCCCGGCCGCCCAGAGCAGCCCCACCACCAGGGCCAGCAGGCAGAGCATCGTGCCCAGGTCGTTGTAGCCGACGAGGACGAAGAGCAGTCCCACCACCGGGAAGAGCGGCGTGGCCAGCTCGCGCCACCAGCCCAGGGCGACACCCTTGCGGGCGATCACGTGGGCGCCCCAGAGCACCAGGGCGAACTTCGCGAACTCGGACGGCTGCACCTGGATGCCGCCGACGAAGAGCCAGAGCAGCCGGGCCTCGACCGGCCCGATGCGGGCCGAATCCTGGTTCGTCAGCCGGGCGTACGCGAGCAGCAGGTTGAGCACCAGCAGCAGGCCGATGGCGGTGAACAGCAGTGGCCGGCCCAGGGACCGGTAGGTCGTCGCCGGCAGCCGCTGGCACGCCCAGAACGCGACGATGCCGATCACCGCGAAGATCGCCTGCTTGACCAGGGACGTCGAGGCGTTGCCGTTCTCCGCGTAGTCGCGCACGCTGGTGGCGGAGAAGACCATGGTCAGGCCGATCAGCAGCAGCAGGCCGGCGCTGGACAGCAGCAGGTAGTAGGAGGCCAGCGGCCGGTCCAGCAGGCCGCGCAGCGCGGCCAGCCCGCCCGCCGGATCCAGCCCGCGCGGCGCCTGGACCCCGGCGTCGTCCGGTCCGCGCGTAGCGGCGGGCGCGTCGCGCGTACGCCTGCCCCCCGCCGACCGCCCGGGCGTCCCCTCTGTCGTGACCTCCATGCCTCGTCCCTCCCCCACCCGACCATCATGGCGGTTTCCCCGGGCCGCCACCGGCGCAACCGGCCGGTCGGCGTGTCGGGCTTACGCAGGGGCGCGCGGGCCGTGCGGCGGTCCGGACACGCCGCGGGGCCCGGGCGAACCGCGCCCGGGCCCCGCGGCGGGGTTCCGCCGGCCGACTCAGGTCATGTTGGCGAGGAACTCGCTGTAGAACAGGCCCAGCGCGATGGCCACGCCGATGCCGGCGATGATCCAGAACCGGACCACGATGTTGACCTCGCTCCACCCGGCGAGCTCGAAGTGGTGCTGCAGCGGCGACATGCGGAACACCCGCTTGCCGGTGGTGCGGAACGAGATGATCTGGATCACCACGGACATGGTGATGATCACGAAGAGGCCACCGATGATCGGCAGCAGCAGGATCGTGCGGGTGGACATCGCCATGCCGGCGATCAGGCCGCCGAGACCCAGCGCGCCGGTGTCGCCCATGAAGATCCGCGCCGGCGAGGTGTTCCACCACAGGAAGCCGACGCAGGCCCCGGCCGCCGCGCCGGCGATCAGCGCGATCTCCAGCGGGTCGCGGACCGCGTAGCAGTAGTCCTGGGTGTAGTCCGGGTCCGCGCACCAGTGCCGGTACTGCCAGAAGGCGATCAGCGCGTACGCCGCGAGGACCATCACCGAGGCGCCGGTGGCCAGGCCGTCGAGGCCGTCGGTGAGGTTGACGCCGTTGGTCGCGGCCATCACCACGAAGATGAAGATGACCACCGCGCCGATCTTGGTGACGTCCAGCGCCGGGATGTCCCGGATGAAGCTGAGCGTCGTGCTGCCCACGGTCTCGGTGTTGGTCTCGGCCCCCGAGGCGTCGGTCATGGTGCTCGGGAAGTAGAGGGCCACGACGCCGAAGACCGCGCCGACCAGGATCTGGCCGAGCAGCTTGCCGCGCTTGTTGAGCCCGCCGCTGTGCCGCTTGCGCACCTTGAGGAAGTCGTCGATGAAGCCGACGGCGCCGGAGAAGACCATCAGCCCCAGCAGCACCAGCGCGGTGATGGTCGGCTCGACCTGGGCGATCTGCGCGTCCGGCAGGGTGGTCAGGGCCAGGTGACCGGCCACGTACGCGATGACCGTGGCCAGGATGAAGACCACGCCGCCCATCGTCGGCGTGCCCTTCTTGCCCTCGTTGCTGGCGAGCCCGAGGTTTGATCGGATCGGCTGGCCGGCCTTCAGCCGGGCGAACACCTTGATCGCGATCGGGGTGCAGAACAGCGAGACCAGGAAGGCCACCCCGATGGCGACGATGACCGCCCTCATGCGGCGCCGCCCCCCGTCGCCGTCGGATTGGCACCGTTGCCGGCGGCGTCCGCGCGCAGCGCGTCGGCCACCTCCCAGGTGCGGTACCGGGAGCCCTTCACCAGGACGACGTCGCCCGGCCGTAGTTCTCTCCGCAGCACCTCGACGGCCGCCGCCTGATCGGTGAGCAGCACCGACTCTCCTCCCCAGTCACCTACCGATGTCGCGCCTTCGTGGATCGGCGCGGCCGGCTCACCCACCACGAGCAGCCGGTCGACGCCCAGTTCGGCCGCGAGCCGGCCGACCTCGGCGTGCCCGTCGCGTTCGAACGGGCCCAGCTCGGCCATGTAGCCGAGCACCGCGACGGTGCGCCGCTCCCGTCCGATGCCGGTCAGCGCGCGCAGCGCGACCGCCATCGAGGCGGGATTGGCGTTGTACGAGTCGTCGATCACGGTCACCCCGTCGACGCGTTCGAAGACGTCCATCCGACGGGTGGAGACCAGCCCCAGCGCGCCCAGCGCGGTGGCCAGCTCGGCCAGCGGCATGCCCAGCTCGCGGGCCACCGCGGCGGCGGCGAGGGAGTTGGACACCTGGTGCCGGCCGGTCAACCCGAGCCGCACCGGCGCGGTCCCCTCCGGGGTGACCAGGGTGTACGCGGGCCGCCCCCGGTCGTCCAGCGTCACGTCCTCGGCCCGCACGTCGGCGTGCGCCGCCTCGCCGTAGCGGACCACCCGGGCGACCGTACGCGCGGCCATCGCGTCGACCCGCGGGTCGTCGGCGTTCAGCACGGCCAGCCCGTCGGCGGGCAACGCCTCGACCAGCTCGCCCTTGGCCAGCGCGATCGTCTCCACCGAGCCGAACTCGCCGATGTGCGCCACCCCGACGTTGAGCACCACGGAGATCCGGGGCGGCACCACGTCGCAGAGGTAGCGCACGTGCCCCACGCCACGGGCGCCCTTCTCCATCACCAGGTAGCGCGTCTCGGGCCCGGCCTGCAACGCCGTGTACGGGTGCCCCAGCTCGTTGTTGAACGACCCGGGCGGGGCGACGGTCGGACCGAGCCGCGCGGTGAGCTGGGCGATCAGGTCCTTGGTGGTGGTCTTGCCCGACGAGCCGGTCAGCCCGACGACGACGAGCCCGGGCAGCCGGTCGACCACCGCGCGGGCCAACCGGCCCATCGCGACCAGCGCGTCGTCGACCAGCACCATCGGCACGCCGGGCACCTCCCGGGTGCCGAGCACGGCCACCGCGCCGGCAGCCACCGCGCCGGCGGCGTAGTCGTGCCCGTCCACCTGCTCGCCCGGGAAGGCGACGAAGAGCGCGCCGGGGCACGCCTTGCGCGAGTCGAACTCGACCGGACCGGTGACCCGGGCCTGCGGGTCGGCGCCGACCAGCCGCCCGTCGACCGCCGAGGCGACCTCGGCCAGGCTGAGCGGGATCACCGCTGACCCGCCGGGTCGGCGAAGCGCGCGCGCAGGGCGTCGGCCAGCTCGACACGGTCGTCGAACGGGAGCACCTCGCCACCGATCTCCTGCCCGCGCTCGTGGCCCTTGCCGAGCACCGCGACCACGTCGCCCGGATCGGCCAGCCGGACCGCCGCGTCGATCGCCGTCCGCCGGTCGGCCACCTCCTCGACCCGGGCCGTCGTGCCGGCCCCCCGGGCGCCCGCGAGCACCTCGGCGCGGATCGCCGCCGGGTCCTCCGTGCGCGGGTTGTCGTCGGTCACCAGCACCACGTCGGCTCCCTCCGCCGCGGCGGCGCCCATCACCGGCCGCTTGCCCCGGTCCCGGTCCCCGCCGGCGCCGATCACACAGATCAACCGGCCGGCGCCGTACTCCCGCAGCGCCGCCAGCGCGGCGACGATCGCGTCCGCCTTGTGCGCGTAGTCCACAACGCCCCAGACCGGGCCGGGGGCGCTCACCAGCTCCAGCCGGCCGGGAACCCCACCGCACGCGGCGACCCCGTCGGCGGCGGTGCGCGGGTCCACGCCGGCGGCGACCAGCGCGGCGATGGCCAGCAGGGCGTTGGCCACGTTGTGCCGGCCCGGCAGCGCCACGCCGGCCGGCAGGACCAGCCCGTCCGGGCCGTGCGCCGTGAACCGCTGCGCGTACCCCTCGCCGCCGACCTCGTCGGCCCACCACGTGGCGGTCGGGTCGCCGGCCGCCGAGTAGGTGACCGTCGCCGGCCTGTACAGCGCCTTCAGCGCCGGGTCGTCGTGGTTGAGCACCTCCACCGCGCAGCGCCCGTCGAACAGCTGCGCCTTCGCGGCGAAGTAGTCCGCCGAGTCGGCGTGGAAGTCCAGGTGGTCGGAGCCGAAGTTGGTGTAGCCGCCGACCGTGAAGCGGACCCCGCCGACCCGACCCATCGCCAGGGCGTGGCTGGAGACCTCCATGACCACGGCGGTGACACCCCGCTCCCGGGCGGCGGCCAGCATGGCGTGCAGGTCGGTGGCCTCGGGCGTGGTGCGCACGCTGTCGATCGCCAGGTCGCCGAGGCGGGTCTCGACGGTGCCGATCAGGCCGGTGGTGTGCCCCGCGGCGCGCAGGCCGGACTCGACCAGGTAGGCCGTCGAGGTCTTGCCGGCCGTGCCGGTCACCCCGATCACCGTCAGGTGCTCGGTCGGGTCGCCGTAGACGGCCGCGGCGAGGGCGCCCAGCACCGCGCGCGGGTCGGACACCACCAGCGCCGGCAGGCCCGCCTCGGCCACCGCCGGGGCGCCCGCCGGGTCGGTCAGCACCGCCACCGCGCCGGCGGCCGCCGCGCCGGCGGCGAACTCCGCCCCGTGTCGGCGGGCACCCGGCAGGGCCGCGTACAGGTCGCCGGGGCGGACCTCCTGGCTGGCGTGGGTCGCTCCGGTCACCACCAGCTCGGCGGCGCCGGCCGGGGGCTCGACGGCGAGCCGGGCGGCGAGGTCGCCGAGCCGGACACCGATCACGGTACGGGGACGAGGATTGCCGGGCACGGCGTCAGACCCTACCCGGTCGTCCGGTTCCGGCCGCACAGCCGCCCCGGTGGTTCGTCGGCACTCACCGATGATGTCGCGGCGTGGCCGCTCAACGGGGATAGACCGTGAACTTCGGGGCCTTCTCCCCACTGGGCGGCACGCCGTTCTGACGCAGCGTGAACTGCATCATGTCCCGGAACGCGGGTGCCGCGATGTCCCCGCCCCCACCGGAGGGGGTGTGCGCGAAGACCGCGATCACGTAGCGCGGCTTCTCCGCCGGGGCCATCCCGATGAACGAGGCCACCTCGCCGGGCTGCTTGCGTCCGTCGACCAGCCGCCAGCCGGTGCCGGTCTTGCCGGCGACCCGCCACTCGGGGATCGCCGCGGCCCTGCCGGTGGCGTCCTCGACGGTGGTGACCGCCTCCAGGATGGTCCGCAGCGCGGCGGCGTTCTCCGGGCTGAGCACCGAGCGGGTGACCGGGGGGTCGGTCGGCGTACGCTTCCCGTCCGGCCCGATCACCTCCCGGACCAGGCGCGGCTGCACGTACGTGCCGTTGTTGGCGATCGTCGCGTAGACGGCGGCCATCTGCAGCGGCGTGGCGTCCACGCTGTGCCCGATCGGCACCGACCCGGCCGACGACCCGCTCCACTCGTCGGCCGGCAGCAGCCGCCCGCTGGCCTCGCCGGGCATGCCGACCCGCGTCGGCTCCCCGAGGCCGAAGCGCTTCTGGTAGTCGATGAGCCGCTCCGGGCCGAGCTTGTCGGCGATCTGGATGGTGCCGACGTTCGACGAGTACGCCATCATGCCGGGCAGGCTCATCCGCTGCCCGTGCGCCTTGTGCGTGTCGGTGAACCAGGTGTCGCCCTTCTTGATGCTGTTGGCGATCGGCAGCGTGGTGTCGGGGGTGATCACGCGTTCCTGGAGCGCGGCGCCGAAGGTGATCGCCTTGTGCACCGAGCCGGGGTCGACCACGAAGCTGGTGGCCGCGTCCTCCCGGTCCGCCGGGTCGCTCGGCACGGGCTTCGCCGCGTTGTAGGTGGGGTGGCTGGCCTGGGCCAGCACCTCACCGGAGGGGACCTCGATCACCACGGCGGCGCCGGTGCTGCCCTTGCTCTGCGCCATGTGCCGGCTCAGGATCCGCTGCGTCATGAACTGCAGGTCGAGGTCGATGGTGAGCTGGAGCGAGCTGCCCGGCTTGGCCTTCGTCGTCTCGCTGTAGCCGCCGGGGATCGGGGCGGCCAGGTCGCCGAGGCCGACCTCGTAGACCCGCTTGCCGTCCTTGCCGCGCAGCACGTCGTCGTAGCGGGCCTCCAGCCCCTCCAGACCGACCATGTCCTGGCTGGTGAAACCGAGCAGGTTGGCCGCGAGGTCGCCGCCGGGCACCTCGCGCCGCTCGTCACGGTGGGTGTAGATGCCGTCCAACTCCAGCGCGGTGATCTTCCGGGCGCGGTCGATGTCCACCCCCCGGGCGAGGTACTCGAACTGCGAGTCGACGCCGTTGACCCGCTTGCGCGGCTTCATCTTCTCGGCCAGTTCCGAGGCCGGCATGCCGAGCAGCGGGGACAGCGCCCTGGCGGCGGCCTGCCGGTCCTTGATCTGGGTGGGGTCGGCGTAGACGTAGCGGGCCTCGACGCTGTGCGCCAGCGGGGCGCCCGAGCGGTCGTAGATGGCGCCGCGCGCGGCCGGCAGGGTGACGGTGCGCAGCCGGTCGGCGACGCCGCCGCCGGCGTACGCCGGGGTCTCCACGGTCTGCAGGACGACCAGCCGGATGCCGATGACGGCGAAGAGCGTCAGGGTGAGCACGGTGCCCAGCCGCAGGCGACGCCGGGGATCGGCCAGCCGGGGCGGCTTCGAGGGCTTGCGCGACGGCCGCCGGGCGGCGGGGCGCTCCGGCCGGCGCGCGGGGCGCGGGGCGGTGCGGCGGCGCGGCC